>CAXBSH010000033.1:0-28220 GCA_963977705.1 uncultured Planctomycetaceae bacterium | reverse complement strand
GGTGCGGCGAATCTCGTCATCCCTGTTGAAGGGCAGGTGGTCGTCGATGGACTGAGTGAGGCGGCGGTGTGCAGTTCAGTGGGTGCGATTTTCCCGGCGCAGCCGGCGGGTTCTGGTGGACAATGCTGAGTAGTCGACTGGAGCTGCTGGCGGTGCTGTTGAGTGGACTGGCGGGATCGGTGCATTGTCTGGGGATGTGCGGGTCGATTGCGGCATCGATGAGTCTGGGGAGTGGTGGTTTGCGGGGGGCGCTGGTTCGGCAGTTGTGCTGGGCGAGCGGTCGGATCGTAACTTATGTGTTTCTGGGCGTGTGTGCTGCTGCTGCCGGGACCAGGCTGATGAGTCTGCAGCGGGACGCGATTCGTCTGCAGTCGATACTGTCGATGGTGGCGGGGCTGTTACTGATCATGCAGGCATGCCAGGCTGCGGGCTGGGTGCGACGGTTCAGGGTGGGATCAGTTTCAGGGATCTGTCCAGCGCGGACGATTTTCAGTCGATTCTTTCTGGGTGGTTCTTATTCCGCAGCATTTGTAGCGGGGATCATGACGGGATTTCTTCCGTGCGGGCTGGTGTATGGATTTCTGGCACTGTCCGCCAGCACGGGTCATCCGGGTCGTGGTGCGATTGTGATGTTGTGTTTTGGTCTGGGGACAGTGCCGATGCTGCTGATTGCGGGTGCGGGTCTGTCGTTTGCAGCTGTGGGGGTTCGCCGCAGACTGTTACGAGTAGCAGCTGTGAGCGTGCTGATTACGGGTCTGATGACGGTATCGCGGGGCCTGCAGCTGGCGATTTCAGCGGAGCAGCAGCAGGGCCCTGCCTGTCCTCTGTGTCATTGAACGGACAGGTCAGTCGGCGGGCGTTGCAGGATGGCTATTTGGTGAGAAACAGTGGGCTGTCGATGATGCTGTGCAGCAGTCGACGGCAGGTCTTCTGATCGTGGGGCAGTTGCCCAGCTGCGGCCTGAAGTTGTTCCAGTTCAGTCCATGCGAGGGAGCGTCCATTGGCCCATGTGGCCAGATGTTTTGTGAGGCAGAACGTGAGCTGATCGATGCGTTGTTCGGCGAGGTACTGTTTCAGTTGCTCAACACCATCCACGGTGTGTCCATCCGGCAGGGTTGAGGCAGCTTCGACTGGATCGCTGCGTCTGCGTCCTGAAGCGTCATACTGTTCGAAGGGGAGCCCCCATGGATCGATGCCGGCATGACATTTGGCGCAGCCGGGTTGATTTCGATGGGCTTCCAGTTTCTGCCGCAGTGTCAGTGAGTTGTCGTTATTTTCGGGAAGCTGTGGCACATTTGGCGGGGGATCAGCCGGGGGTTCCGCGATGATCCGGCGAGCGAGCCATGCACCGCGTTTGACGGGATTGGGTTCCCGGCCATTTGAGAGACCGGCAAGGACAGCGGCCTGAGTCAGCAGTCCGCCGAGTCCGCCTTTGTGAGGAATCGGGGTAAATCGAAATCCGGATTCCTGGATTCCTGTCAGCCCGTAGTACGTCGCGACGGCATCATCGGCGAGGATGTAATCGGCGCTGACAAGTTCACTGACGGGCCGATCATTGCGAATCAGGAAAGCCAGAGTTTCGGCGGGTTCCTGTCGCAGTCTGCTGCGGATGGTGCGGTTCAGGTGCGGGAAGCGTCGTTCGTCGACAGCCAGTACATCAAAGCGATCAAGATTCAGCCACTGGGGTGCGAATTCACTCAGGAATCTGTCGAAGTGCGGGTGGTCGATCAGGCGATCAATTTCAGCGTGCAGATGCTGTCTGAGTGTACCGTCAGCGGCAAGAGCGGTGAGCTGAGGATCGGGTGGTGAATTGTGGAGGAAGAAGGCCAGCTTGGCAGCCAGTTCATAATCCGTCAGTGGTTCAGGATCCGGGCTGAGGCTGTCTTCCACGATGAACAGGAAAGCGGGTGAGGTGAGTACGACGAGCAGTGCGTCCTGAATACTGTGGAAAAAGTCGGCGCCATCTGAGCGGGCAGAGTTCCAGACTTTGATCAGGAGCTGCAGTTCAGTTTCGCTGACGGGGCGTCGCCAAGCTCGAGCTGCAAACTGCGTCAGGATTTCGCGAGCCCATGGTTCTTCAAGTCTGCGACTGTCTTCGCTGCAGGGGCCGGAGAGAATCTGCAGAGGCGGTTTGAGCTGTGACTCAACGAAGATCCGACGATGTGTCTCGGGTGGCCATGTCTCGTAGTATGGTCCTTCGAAGCGGATGGACTGAATTTTCAGTCTGGGCAGATCGCGTCCATCGGTGAATTCGCTGCGGACTCCGATTTCGCGAATCCCTGCGAGGTAGTTGACGTTGTCTTTTTCCACTTCGGGGGCCGGGAAATCAGCGATCGCACCCTGGAAGGTGTACTGCAGCAGTTCGTGGTTTTGAACTTCGACGGGTTGTCCGACGGCAGTGAGTGTGCTGCCGCAATCGCGACGCAGTCCGAGGTGAACTCCAAGCCACGGTCTGCGGCTTTCGAATTTCAGAAAATCTCTGGCAATCGGGCTATCTGCAGCGAGGGGTGTCACCAGCAACTCGCAGGCATGCTGTGGCTGTGAGAGTGTGGCCATGAAATCTGTGCGACCGGCTGGAAGCCGGACGATCAACAGCGGGCTGACCAGCTGATCGGGCGACAGATTGAGTTCGGGCAGTGGTCTGCCACCTTCAATCTTTGTGGAGACCTGCAGGCTGTTGAACTGCAGCTGGAGCTGACTGCCGGATGCCGCGGCTGGTCCAACGAGACAGATTCGGAAGATGCCTGGCTGGCTGATTTCAAGAGCAGCGGGTGCATTGGACGGGAGCGGAATTCTGCTGGAGTCTGGTGTCCAGTTGAGAGGCGCATCGGTGGGCAGCAGCAGGGCATCATTGACTGCTGCCGCGCGTACGGTGATGCGGAAGTTCCCGTGGTCCGGCAGTTCACGGAGTGAGATTTTGAAGTTGGCACGGGGGCCATAGGTGGTGGATTCTCCGAAGATCTCAGAGCCCGGGACAGCGGTTCTGAGCAGCAGTCCATCCGGAGTGGTTTCCCAGGCGGAGCCGCGGGGGTAGCCAGGGTTTCCTCGCAGGCAGGCAAAGACGGAGTGTGCGAGGCCATCGAAGTGTTTCCACTGTCGGATTGTATCATTACCAACGTAACCTTCGATGAAGTCGAACGAGCGTTTCATCTGCCATGGCTGGAAGACAAAGGGTTTGTGTGGAGCCAGTTCGATGACCTGGAAATCCGTGGACGGCAGCAGTTCACTGTTTGCGCCAAGGATCAGCTGATCGCGAGTTGGTTCGGGGTTGATGCTGCGTCCGAGGTCCATGCGGAATGTCTGAATGACGGGCACCGCAGATTCGTCAACGATACTCTGCTGCAGGGCTCGTTGGGCAATTTCGAACCATGCTTCGGACTGCAGTGGCGAGAGTGTCATGAGTGCTGCGTTATTGGTGAAGCCATCCTTTGAGATGGCATCAGCGGGCAGTGCATCAGTGAGGTCTTCCTGAATTCCCAGCAGGTCACGGAGGCTGTTGCGGTATTGTGCGATGGTCAGTCGCCGCATAGCGCCATTTTTTTGTGCACCCTGTTCTCGAGCGGCGCGGACGGCCGAGTCGATCCAGTGGGTGATTGTGGTGCGTTGTTCGGCTGTCAGCCCCGGTTCATTTTCGGGTGGCATGGCGGCGGAATCGATCTGTTCGCGGATATCTTCGAGCAGAGCGAGGTGTCGATCTTCCGGAATTCCACTGATCTGATCGACTCGAATGCCGGACGTCATTTTGTCGGCGTTATGGCAGCGAGCGCATCGTTCGGTGAGCAGGGGGCGGACTTTGGTTTCGAACACCGCGATGCGGTCGGCAGCATCAGTGGAGTTCTGAGGGGTGACAGCGGAATCCTGAGCGACGGCAGGGGTCTTGAGCAGGATTGGCAGCAGTATGAGGAGCCGCGGAATGAACTGGGAGTTGCGGCGTGGTGGGAGAGTGTTCATGGTTCAGTGGCGGGTAGGAGTGCAGGAGAACCTGGCGGGAGCAGACGAGTTACAGGCAAATTATGGGTTTTTCCGGCCACACAGTCACGCGGGAGCCGGTTTTTCCGGGGAAAATCGGTGCAGACCCTGTTGGATATCTGGCAAATCGTGGTTTTCCTGGGGCAGAATGTGAAGGGATTGTTTATCAGGTCGTAGCCGGGATTCAGTTATGTCGCAATGGTACTATCAACTGCTGGGTGAGGAGTTTGGTCCAGTCTCAGCAGAATCCCTGCGTGAATTGATGAAGGACGGGACGATTTCCGAGTCGGATCCTGTACGCCCGGTCGACAGTGCAGACTGGCAGCCAGCATCGTCGTATTCTGAGTTGCAGGGTTCTGATGATGCCGTGATCAGTGACTTGTCAGAGCTGTCGTTTGAGTTTGAGGAGAGTGGCCCGACAGCGCGGAAGGCGGCCTATGGTGCCGCGGCAGCGGCCCCTGCGGCTCCTGCGGCCCCTGCGGCCCCGGTGCCTCCGGCTGAGACGGGGTTTTATTATCAGGTTCAGGGCGTGTCGCTTGGCCCGATTCCATTGCAGTCCCTGCAGCAACTGGCGTCTGGCGGTCGTTTGCTGGAGTCTGATCTGGTTCGTGAGGCGGGTGCTGTGGCGTGGCGTGCAGCATTGGAGTACAGCGAACTGGCGGTTGTTTTTGCTGCGATGGTTCCATTGGAGTCAGAGGCTGCTCCCGCTGAGGACTCTGCGGTGGCGGAGCAATCGGTTGTGAGTGAGGCTCCGAAATCTGCGGCGAAGCCGTCTGCGAAGCCAGCAGCAGCCGGCAAGGGGCGGAAGAAGGGTGGTCGAGGTGCGAAGGAAGACACCAGTGCCGTTGACGACATTCTGAACGAGGTATTTGCGGATGAGGAGCCGCAGCCTGTTCGACGTCCGGGCCTTTACAGTTCGAGTGGAGCGGCAGCGGAGCCTGCAGGCACTGCGGCACCAGCGGTATCTGCAGCGCCGGCTCCGGCAGCACCAGCTGCTGCTCCGCCGATGTCTGCAGTTGGTGCAGCAGCGGCAGCGGCTGCGAAAAACTACGCAGCTCCAGCCAAGTCGAGGAAGTCTTCAGGTGGTGGGGTGCGTCTTGAGTTCGGGACTCCGGCGAAGGTTGTCCTGGGGCTGGTGCTGGCGGGTGTTCTGTTCATGTTTTCTGATCCCCTGCTGAAGCTTTTTAAATCGGATTATGACCGCTATGCTCGCAGGACCGAGTTGGCGATTCAGACGATCGAAGCATTGAATCCGAAGACACAGCTGGTGGCCTATAAAGGTCAGATGATGTCTGTGGAGAAGGAGATCGGGGCATATGCTGCGGCCATTAAGGCCGGGGGTACGCCCAGCGCAAAGAACAAGCACCTGCTGGATGCTCTTGAAAAGATGCTGGAGTTTGCGAAGATGGATCCGAAGGATGCGGACAAGCAGAAGCAGGCGGTCAGCGATGCCAAGGGACTGATTCAGAAGTACCGCGGCGGCTGAGTGTTTGCATACTGATCAGCAGACCGCAGCTGATCAGCTGCGAAATTCGACGGACGGTTCCTGCTGTTCCTGTTTGTGAACGCTGCCAAGGATTGCAGCTGGATACTCTGGTGTAGAAACGGCCTGCACGACGGCGTGGGCACATTCCTGAGGCACGGCGAAGATCATGCCGATGCCCATATTGAAAACGCTGAACATTTCAGACTCTGAAATGTTGCCCAGTTGCTGCAGCCATGGGAATACGGGTGCTGGCTGCCATGAGTTGCGGTCAATCACGGCACAGCAGTATTCCGGCAATACTCGCACAAGGTTGTCAGCGATTCCGCCACCCGTGATGTGAGCGATAGCGTGCAGTCCGCCCGGTGTGGCAGCGGTACGAGCTGCGGAGACGATGGCAGCATAGATGCGAGTGGGTTTCAGCAGTGCATCGCCGACCGTGCAGTTCAGCTGGGGAATGGTGTCAGTAACCTGCAGTCCGGCGTGAGAGAACACAGCTTTGCGGACGAGGCTGTAGCCGTTGGAGTGGAAGCCAGAGGAGGGAACTCCGATCAGAGCGTCTCCGATATGTACGCGATAGCGGCCATCAACGAGGTCGCTGCGTTCAGCAACTCCGACGCAGAAGCCTGCCATATCGAAGTCACCTGCGGCATAGAGATCGGGCATGATGGCGGTTTCGCCACCCAGCAGAGCGGCCCCGGCCTGCTGGCAGCCGTCGCTGACTCCTGACACGAGCTGTTCAAGGAGTTGAGGGTCGTCTTTTCCGAGTGCAATGTAATCCAGAAAAAAGAGGGGTTCGGCACCGAGGCACAGGCAGTCATTGACGCACATGGCCACCAGATCGATGCCGATGGTGTTGAAGCGACCGCAATGGATGGCAACCTTGATTTTGGTGCCAACTCCGTCGGTACCTGAAACCAGCACAGGATCCTGCCATTGTCTCAGGGCGTTCAGACGGAACAGCCCTGCAAATCCACCGGGGAGATCCATCACACCAGGCGTGAAGGTGCGTTTCATCAGTGCCGGCAGTTTCTGCATCGCCTGTTCATACAGTTCAAGGTCGACGCCGGCGGAACGATAGGTCAGATCTGACATTTGGCAGTTCAGTTGAAGAGGGACGAGCGATGCGAAACCGGACTGACATTGCACGAATTTCGGGGCCGGATGTCAAGCCGTGGGGTATGGATGCGCGGGGTGAAGGGGGCTGGTGTCGAAGGTTGGAATTCTGCCGAATCCAGGGTTTTTGCTGATCTGTCAGGGTGGATTGTGCCGAATGTGACGGCAGCGCGCGTGGGGGAATCGGGATCATTGCCCGGTGACCAGCACGCCGAAATCGGATCGACTTCGGGCGATAGAAGTGCAAGATCGGGAAGATGCGATGTTTGGGCAGAAGACCCAACCGGGCTGGTTTTTCAGCAGTGCACGCCATGTCGAGGCGGTGAACCGCCTTGTCTATCTCGTGGAGTGTCGTGAACCAGTCGCTGTGCTGAGCGGACCGGATGGCAGCGGTCGCAGTCGAGTACTGGAGCGGGTGGGGCGGGACCTGAGGCGAGCGGGTGACCGAGTTGTGTCACTGAGTTTGTCCGGGCTGGATTCTGAAGGAGTCCTGTGGCTGCTTGTCAATCGTCTGTCGATTGGACTGTTGACGGGAGGCGTACTGCGGCGTCATGAGTTGCTGAATCGTCTGCGAGACGAGCTGTCCGGGCTGGCACAATGCGGGACACACACAACTCTGCTGCTGGATGACGTGCATCGAGCGGATGCGGATGCTGGCAGTCTGCTGCGGTTTCTGGTTTCGCTGGCGGCTTCGGGTTCGGCATCGCTGACCGTGGTGGCGGCCGTGGAGTCTGAGATTCCGGAAGAACTGGGCGAGCACGTCTATCTGCCAGTGCGGCTGGAGCAATTTTCAGCGGCGGAATCTGCCGGTTTTGCGACGGAGCTGTTGCAGCGGCTGGGGTTAGAGACGGAATTGATGGATGCGAACACTGTGCGAGCCCTGCATGAGGCGACGCGGGGTTTACCGCAGCGTCTGCAGCAGCTGTGTGAACTGCTGCATACGTGGCACGAGGCGTGGCCGTCTGCTGAACTGAGTGCTGAGACGGTCAGAATGGTGGCTGCAGAAGCCTTTTCAAGGACAGTCCCGGAGGCACCGCCACTGCGAGCACTGCGGATGGCCTGAGCTTCGAGGCTGCCGAGGCGGTTGATGGCTTGCTCCGAACTTCGCACAGATGTGCTCAGTGGCAGACAGTCGATCATTGCGATTGGTCGCAGTCTTCGTCAGGGAGCGATGCGTTCCGATCCGATTCTGAGTGCTGAGTTTGATCCATTTGCAGAAGGCTGCGAATCAGAAACTCCGGGGGAAGTTTGGGCGCTGCGGGATCCTGGTACAGCAGCCAATGCTCCGGGCTGGCGGATGCGAGTTGTGCCCAATCGTTTTCCGATTGCCGGGGCGACGGTTGGCGGTCAGGCTGGTGCAGCGGATGCTGTCGAGGACTCGGAACTGTTTCCAGGTCTGCCATTCGGCGGTTGTCATGAGGTGGTGATTGAGTGTCCGGACCTGCGGACGCGGCTGCGGGATCTGACGGTCGGGGAACTGGCTGACGTGTTGGGTGCCTGGCGAGATCGGACTGCCGCAGTTGCAGCGATGCAGCGTTACCGCAGTGTTGCGATTTTTCGCAATGAGGGTTTCAGTGCCGGTGCGTCGCTGCCCCACTGTCATTCACAGATCCTGGCAACCGAGCATGTGCCAGCGCTGCTGCTGGAGCGACACCGGCGTGTTGAGGACTATCGCAGACGGACGGGACGATGTCTGGTCAGCGATCTGCTGGTCGCTGAGCGAGCTGCCGGCCGTCGTCTGATCTGCGAAGCTGACGGGGTTGCTGTGTGGTGTCCTTTTGCTGCCCGGACGGCATGGCATGTTCGCTTTCTGCCATTGCAGGCGGGCGTGTTTGGGGAGGCTTCTGGTGAGCTGCTGACGATCCTTGCCGAATCCCTGCAGCGTCTCTGCGGGGCACTGTCGCAGCAGATTGGTGAGCGGTTTCCATTCAATCTGACGGTGGTGCAGCCGGCATTGGATGCCGCGAATGCGTTTCCGTGGTTTGTGGAGCTGACTCCGCGGATCACGTGTCAGGCGGGCTGGGAGCTGCTGACGGATATTGATGTGATTCCGGTGGCTCCGGAGGCATGTGCTGAGCGTCTGCGGAAGGCGCTTAGCGGAGACCAGTCGTGGCTGGTGCGCTGAGCAGCATGGCTGCGAAGACGACGGCAGCAGTTTCGGTTCGCAGGATGGTTCCCGGCCATGTCAGGAACTGGGCTGAGGTGGCTGTGATGCTGTGGATTTCGGAGTCAGTAAATCCGCCTTCAGGGCCGATCAGCAGCAGCGAGTTTTCGGGGTGGGCAGAACGGGTACGATCTGTAGCCGGCCCGGGGTGAGCAACGAAGGTCGTCAGTTGCTGTGTGGCTGCAGTCTGTAACACCTGTGGCAGTTCAGTGAGTGGCAGAATTTCCATCAATTGCGGTCTGCGGGCTTGTTTGCAGGCCGCAATGACGCTGGTCCGCAGTTTCTCAACTCGAGTTTCTCCGGGCGCGGTGACGGAGCGTTCGGTTTCGAGAAGGACGAGTCGGTGGACACCGATTTCGGTCAGTTTTTCCACCATGGTCCGCAGCCGATCGCCTTTGGGAGGTGCGGCAGCAACGGTCAGTTGTCCGCAGTGCGGGTTTCCGATTTCCTGAACCTGCTCCGCGGCGATGCGAACATCGCGTCTTCCAGCATCAACCACGACAGCATCGGCGAATCGACCGGAACCATCGAAGACGGTCAGTCGACTGCCGTTTTTCATGCGCAGGACATGCAACAGGTGGTGTGCTTCTGGTCCTTCGATCAGCAGTTCACCGGCTGTCAGCTGTTCGATCCATGCCCAGTGCATGCGAGTATCCCGGCGATAAAAAAAGGACTCCTGACGAAGGCGTCAGGAGTCCTCGGAGTGTGATGTGTGCAGGATTCAGATGCGTCGTCGTGAGCGGGCGCTGGAATCCGCAGCGGAACCGGCCGGCTGCAGGTCAGCAGCCAGCCACCAGTCTGCGGCGGCCCACTGTTCCATGACGGAGTCGACGGAGACGGCATCCGGCGTGCCGACTGTTCGGTCGACGGTCGGCAGAGAGACAGTGTTTCCGCTGCCAACGGCTGCAACTGGTACTGCCTGCTCGGCCGCGACAGCCGGCTGTGCAACAACCGGTGGGGTCCGGCGAGTTGTGGCAGGCTGATTCAGCAGTGCGAGGCGGGTTTCGAGCGGAGCAGCGGGAGCATCTGAAGCCGGCGTCTGAACACCTGACGCAACAACGGTGAAGGTCACTCCACCGCTCCAGGCTGTGGATTCACCCATCGTGCTGACGGCCTTCACCCAGACTCGATAAGTACCAGCTGGAATGGAGGAGGCCGGCGTGAACGAGGTTGAGGTCAGGTTTGACAGACGAATCAGGGCCTGCTGCGGCGAGTTGGCCGGAGCTACCCAGAGTTCGTAGGTTTCGGCCTGCCCGACAGCTGTCCAGGCGAATGTCGTGCGACCGGAAACGCGACTTCCGTTGACCGGGGCTGTCACGACCGGCGGTGCACCGATGGAGAATCGTCGTACAGCCGACCATGGACTTACGAAGGTGGCACCGACAGTGCGGACCCACATTTCGTAGTTACCATTTGCGAAGTCACGAGTGGCAGTGTAGGAAGTTGCAGAGATGGCCTGGTCTCGCAGTACAACGGCTTTCGTCGTTGCGTTGCTGACGTACAGGTCATAGTACTTTGCACCGAGTACGGGCGCCCATGCGAACGTTGGTGTGCGATCGAAGGAGCTGCCTGAGGTGGGCAGCGAGATGACCGGAGGAGCGAGGACGGTGAAGTCCTTCGCTACGCTCCACGCACCGCCTTCATTCTTTGCATTGAAGGCTTTGACAAAGGCTCGGTAGGTTCCGGTTCCAAGGTTGACCGGCGACTTGTAACTGGTGGTCACAAGATTTGTGACGTTGATGACCTGTGCAGCACCGGTCGTCAGATTATTGACCCACAGGTGGTAGCGAGCAGCATCAGCGACAGCGGTCCAGGAGATTTCCGGGAAGGCTGCTGAGGCGATGTTACCCGTCTGAACCGGGGCAGTGACGACTGGCGGAGTCTGTACGAAGAAGTCCCGCGGAACGCTCCAGAACCCCGGAATTTCAAACTGATCGTAGGCTCGTACCCAGACACGATACGTTCCGATTCCGAGGTTTTCGGAAGGAGTGAAGGTGTTTCCGGTGAGTCCACTTTTCACGATGTAGGAGTTGACACCGGCACTGATGGCAGCGATCTGCAGATCGTAGCGGAGGGCACCGGGCAGGATGTTCCAGGTAATGACGGGCCGAGCCGCATTTGTCGTTGCGGTCGGTCCACTGATGACTGGCGGTTCATGATCCAGAACTGTGACGCCGACTGAGCTGGACTGATATCCTGTGGCAGATGCGGATACCAGCACCTGTTGAGGACCATCAAGATCCGGATCATTCACTGCAGCGACATCGAATGACACAGAGGCCTGTCCGGCGGGAATTGTCACAGTGGCGGGGAGTGACAGTTCCGTGGTATCGGACGAGGTGAGTGAAACGACCAGCGGCAGACCGTTGTCGATATTGGTACGGGTGACCGTGCCGACAGCAGCTTTAGGTCCGGCATTTTCAAGGAAGGACGTGCGACTGAGTGAAAGCTGGACGGTTTCGAAGTCACCGATGGTCATTGGCAGGTTGCCGGTAATGGTTCCCGGACTGCTGCCTGTGATGACCAGCGAGCGATCGCCAAGGAGGTTATCGTCGTTGATGAGGACAATCACGTCGGTGGCTGCGAGCCCCGCCGGGATCACGGCCTGCAACGGCAGCGAAATGGCGGAGGAGGCTCCTGACACGGACAGGTTCACGGTCAGGTCACTGGAAAAGTCCGTGGTGTTGTCACGGCGGACGTTCAGTACGAATGAGCCGTCATTCTCAAACAGAGCTGTCTGTGCAGTCTGAGTGAGGACGATCTGCGGTTCGACGTCAATGACAGTCACTGAGAGTGACTGACTGTTACCGTATTCGGGGGCGACGACGGTAATGCTGACGGTTTCGTCGCCATCGATGACTGCATTGTCAATGGGCAGCAGATCGAAGGAAACAGTTGACTGTCCGGCGGGGAAGGTCACGATCAGTGAGCCATCCGGTTCAGCGCTGGGGAATCCGAGTCGAGCGGTGTTACTGCTAAGGATGCGGACGCTGAAGGCTGACAGGTCGGAGTTGTAGCGAGTGAGGATACCCTGAACAGCACCGGCAGCAGCATCTTCCCGGATCGTTGTGCCGGTGAGTGCGAATGTCAGTTGTTCGTCATCGTTGACCTGCACGGTGTCGGATGACAGATCAAGTCCGATGACGTTCACGGAGGTGGCTGCAACCGTGACCGTCTGGACACCATCCAGCAGAGTATCGTCAACTGCGTCAATCGTGGTCTGCACACTGCTCTGGTTGGCCGGGATTACGACAGTACGAGTCGCCGCTCCACCGAGGCTGACTTCCGAGGTATCGCTGGACTGCAGAACGACGGTCGCAGGTGAAAGACCGACTGTTGTGAATTCCATCGACCAGCCGTTCAGTCGTCCGAAATCGTTGACGTTATCGTCAGTGACTTCCAGGTACCATGTGCCCTGGGCTTCTTCGTTAATGAAGTCCGAAAGGTGGCCTTCCGGCATGTAGCGTCCTGTGAACGGTGCTTTGCCGGTGATGATGCCCTGAGTAGCTTCGTCATCGAGGACCGTATTCACCATGTTGCGTTCGTTGCTGATCAGATCCGTGAACAGTTCAACTCGTCGTCCTGAAGGGCTGACAAGGTAAACATCGAGGTCACCGAGCCAGTCATGTCGGAAGTTCACAGTGACATTGAGGTCGCTGATGCGTGAGATCTGGCTGGGAACTGTGATTGGGGAGTAAGTGGTGGCCCGATCCAGCAGCTGGTAGGTCTGCGGGTTGCTGAAGTTCTGCTTAGTGACGTAATCAAATGGTCCGTTAACGTCGCTGCGGCTGACGTTGACAACAGAGACAGCAGGTCCACCGCTTTCTGAGACAGCGTCGGCAACCACACTGACGAGGATCTGTTCGCGGTCAAGTACTGTGATCGTTTCGGCACCCGCAACGTACATCGGCGGGTTTGAAACGATGGGCGAATCGATGTCGGCTGTGATGTTCACAATCTGCACGCCGTCACGTTCGGTGTCATCGATGGCATCGAATGGGATGACGACAGTCTGCTGGCCTTCCGGAATGGTAACATTCAGGACAAAGTTGACTTCTGTGGGGTCAGAATTCGTCAGCAGAACCTTCAGTTCGCCGCGATTGCGAGTGAAGTGTTCGCCGAAGGAGGCAAAGGCCGGTTTGTTGGAGCCTGACGCATATTCCGCGATGGAAGCCAGGCTGGACGTTGTGTAGGCGAACCGACCATTCTGTTCGGCGACGATGATGGCGCCGGAGACATTGACTTCGATATCGGAGATTGCTCCGAGGTTTCCTGCGATGCGAGCCAGCTCATTACCACCTCGAGCGAACCTGACAACTTCTCCTGTGGCTGTCCCACCGAAGAAGTCGCCGGTTGAATCTGTGGCGAGGGTCATTACAGGGGTCGACAGCTGGAAGAACCTGACGGGTTCAAGTGTGAACGGGTCAAATTGACCAACATCAAGGCCATTCACGTCGAGAGCATAGATGTAGCTGTCGAAGCCAACAGTCACGTCGCGGTAGCGGAGAGTGGAATCGACGAGTCCATCGATGCCGTCGCCTCCCAGCGATTCCAGTCCGAAGAAGAAGGGCTGATCGATAGTGCGTTTGTAGTTGCCATCCAGGTCGAAGACGCGGATTTTGTTTCCACCGGCAGTCGCGCCCACGTAGAGTTCATTTCTGAGGGTGGCCAGACCACCTTCCCAGTATTCGCCCGAAGACCACGTACGGTACGAGCCATCAGGTTTGGAGAGCACGAGGCCTGACTTGGCACTGATTTCGAAGATCTGGTCAGAGAACGTGCTGCTGACGTACAGTGAGTTGCGGGCCGGGTTTGGTGCCAGCCCCCCAGTGAGGTCCAGTCCGAATCCGCCATTGATGCCGTCGACGTCAAGGACATTGACGATGGTGCGAAGGACCGGATCGTAAACGACGATGTCGTCCTTGATGAATCCATCAAGCAGGTAGATCAGTCCGTTCATGTAAGCGAGGCCTTCGAAGCCGGTGTTCGAAGTGGAGCCTACGAAGAACGTGTCGACAACGGTGCCGGTGTCAGCGTCAATCTTGTAAAGATTGTTGGTTGTGTCATCAACAATGAACCAGATGTACTTGCCATCGAAGGCAGCTCCGGCCGAACCACCGCCGGAAGCGGGCGTTTTGAAGTTTCGGATGGAGTTTCCAGTTGTTGGGTCAAGCTCGTAAACGTCGGATTCCGGCCATGTGCTGCCGAACAGACGGGGCCCGAAGGCTTTGGTGCCGAAGCGATCAATCTGTCCGGAGCTGACGTCGTAACGTACGAGGCCGTAGGCGTCGCCGGCACTGGTTTCGAGGTCACTGATGAATACGAAAGAACCGGTTGTAGCGAGGCCACCAGTGCCGGTGTCAGAAACGGAGGCACTGGCGTTATTGATGATCTGGTGCGTCCAGCTGCCATCACCCGGGTTGTAGATCGAGATATAGACTGTGGATGTGCCGTTGAAGACGGCAATTTTACCGTCTTCCATGACGGCGGCGTCACGAACAGTCTGAGTCGCGGGACGAGGTCCGGCCGGCCATGGAACAGTGACGATGGATTTGAGCTGTCCGGTACGATCGAAGAATCGCAGGGTGTTATTGACTGCGATGATACGATCGGGCGAGAAAATGTCTGTGTTGCTGCGAGTAATTGTCAGCGTTCCGGCGTTCGCTCCGGCATCTTCGAAGACGATGTCGGGTGTGGCAAGGACAGAGATGGTTTCGTGGTCAAGCACATCCAGGGTAACGCGGTCCTGTTCGCTGCCCAGATAGTCGACAGAGATCACGACCTGCTGCGTGCCATCAAGAAGGGTGTCGTCGATGGCATCAATCGGGACTGTGACCTGTCGCTGGAACGCGGGGATCGTGACTGGCAAAGAGACTTTGCCACCGGAGCTGGCTTCTGTGCCGTCACTGATCAGCAGAGTGACAGTCACAGCCTGATTGAAGGGCGCTGTGACTTTGCGAATGGTGACAGTGGCCGCATTCGGTCCGTCATTTTCCGCGATCTGAGTCTTCGAAATCGACATCGATACGGATTTCAGCTGCTGCAGGGCGCCGTAGACATTCAGTCTGGCACCGGAAGAAACTCGACCAAACAGAGCCGGCAGCCGGTCTGCACCGCTGTAAAGAGCCTGAATAATGGTCTGGTAGGAAGCTGAAGGTGAAACGCTGCGAAGCATGGCAATGGCGCCAGTCACCATGGGTGACGCCATTGAAGTTCCGTCGCTGAAGTCGTAGTTGGGGCCGTAGAAGGCCGATCCGGCTGTCGGCGTGGTGCTCCAGATATTGACACCGGGAGCCCCGATGTCCACGCTGTTGAAGCCACGATTTGAGAAGCCGGCGAGGGCGTCATTCTGGTCTGTGGCTGCGGCAACGACGATGTTGTCTTCCGGATAGCTGGCCGGATAGACCGGGTTGAAGTCGTTGTTGGACGAGCTGTTGCCGGCGGCCACAACGACGATATGGTTGTTTGCCCGGGCGTTGATAATGGCGTCTTCCAGAGCCTGTGTCTGATTGACCGTGTAGCTGTGGTTGGAAACCACGGCCCCCATGGAGACGGCGTAGTTAATGGCTTCGATGGCTGCTGAAGTGACAGGACCACCAAGGTCTGAACCAATTTTGCAGGGCAGGATGGAAACATTCCAGTTCATGCCCGCTGTACCAATGCCGTTGTTACCAACAGCACCGACGGTACCAGAGACGTGAGTTCCATGGCCCACGAAGTCCATCGGGTCGGCATCGCCGTCAGCAAAGTCATACCCGTTTACGTCATCAACGTAGCCATTGTTGTCATCGTCGATGCCATTGCGGGCGATTTCACCACTGTTGACGTAAACATTGGCGGCGAGGTCCGGATGTTTGTAATCCGTACCGCTGTCACAAATGGCCACCAGCACACTGCTGCTGCCGGTTGTCTGGTCCCACGCCTGATTCGCATCAGTGTCGGCATCCGGGCGACCAGAGACCCCATTCACCAGTTGTCCGGTGTTTTCCATGCCCCACATCAGTGAGTAGTCCGGATCGTTGGGTGTGTTGTTCCACTCGCCAATCCAGTTCGGTTCGGCATAGCGGACACCAGGCTGACCTTTGAGCTGATCGATGGCCTGTGGAACGGTGACCCCGGCGGGCAGATTCAGCAGAAAGACGCCATAGTTACCAAGGGGACGAACTTCGGTTCCCTCGATCACCGTGGCAAGCTGAGCACCCGTATCGCTGTTGAGTGTCACTCGGTCGACACCCACAAGGACCTGATTCGGAACGTACTGGGCGGACAGTACAAGGCGGGCTTCCAGCGCCTCAAGGGCTGCACCAGAGCCTTCAGCACGCCGCGAACGCCGTTTTCCGCCATGAGAGGCGGCCGGTCGCAACAGATTCTGCAGCTTGCTGAAAAGTCGGTTTTTTTCTGAACGCATAACTGGAAAGTCCCTGAAGCGGCCCTGGGAAAACAATCGCCCGCAAAAAACCAGAATTTCACCGGATTCCAGACGGGCCAGTTCGGAAAATCAAACGGGCTGAGTCTGTGCGCACCTTCTTCCTCAACACGAAATGCTTCGACCTTGCAGGGCCAGGCAATGAGTAATTCCCGGATTTTTCAGGCTGTGAGGGCAGCCGAACCGCAGGCAGGCAGGTCGTAAGCGTGTCCAGAATCACCGCAAACACCGTCTGCAGTCAACCGTATCCACAGGAAAGTCGGCGCAGTTTGCCTGAATTCCGCAGATAAATCGGTTGGTGACAAACGTGCAGTGCCGACGAGTCAGGTGGATCCGACGATTTCTGCCGACAGAGCCTCATATCCTGCTTTTATTAAACGTGTTCTTTTGTGCGCTTGTTTGGCGGTGTTTGGCGATTTTTTGCCGGGACCGGTTACTGGTGCAGGCCAGCGACCAAGTGTTTCAGTGTTCAGGCCCGATTCTGCGAATTCCGGCTGCTGTCGCCTGTGGTTCGGGATCTTCGAAGGGCAGTGATTTGAGGAATTCGACGAGGTCATCGATTTCCGCGGGTTTGAGATGGCTGGTTTTACCGTGTCGATCGCCTGGGTTAGCGGTCGTGAGGACATCTTTCAGGGTGGCGGCGCGGCCGTGGTGCAGGTAGGGCGCGCTGCGATAGACGCCCAGCAGTGTGGGTGTGTCGTAGCGGGGGCCCATCAGTTCCGAGGGGTCATCGGTGCCGGTGCCGACATCGTGCAGGATCAGTTGTTCGCGGGCAAGTGGCTGCGAATCGGAGTAGAGTGGTCCTTTGTGGCAGCTGGCACATTTGGTTTGTTCCGAATGGAACAGTTGTTGTCCTCGCAGTGCCGCTTCAGAGAGTCCATGACGGGCCCAGGGGCTGAGTGAGAAGCTGTGGGAGTTTGTGTAGGCGGCGAGGGCGTCAAGGGCGGCGCTGCGTCCGGTGATGGGTTCTGCCATGGCCTCGGGCAGACTGCCCTGCAGCAGTCCCCTGCCCTGCATGAGTTTGCCGCGGATGGTGTGTTCGAAGTCCTGAACTTCATCGCGATCGGACGACCAGTGCAGTGGGTGAGTCCATGCCAGTCCGGTCATGGGTTGAGTATTGCGCAGACCTTCGGGCTGTTGCCATGTGCGTCCGTCAGCATCGCCGTCGGGGTGGCAGCTGGAGCAGGAAATCCAGCCACGGGACGTCATGGGTGGGAGTGCCGTATAGAACAGTTTCTTGCCCAGCAGCAGTTGTTCGCTGAGTGGGCAGTCGGTGACGTTGACGCGTCCCAGTTCGTGGCCGTCCTGCAGGCTGAAGGCGGTGACATTGAAATCGAGTGCGTTGTAAGCGAGCACGGCGGAACCATCGGGTGAGCAGCGGACAGCGCGAGGGTTGTTGCCGAGCTGTAGTGCGGCTTTGAAGTTGAGTTCACTGTAATCCCCGGTAATGCCCAGCAGATACATATCGTTGGTGCCGGCGAAAGCGACGCACAGTGTTTTTCCATCGGGAGTGACGTCGCAATCCCATGGATTCGCAGTGACTCGCGTGCCGCGGATGGTGTCGAGTGGAACTCGTGAGCGAGTCCCGGCGTCTTCTCCGGAAAGTCTGATAGCGGTGACATAGGGGAAGATGGAGCCGTTCCCGTGTGACGCCGTGACGCGGGACCGAATATGCGTCATCCATGCGCGATCACCCTGTGGTGAGAAGACAATCTGTCGTGCGAGGTTGTCTGTGGAGGCGGGGTCCCATGTTCTGAGCACTTTCCCATCTGTCGAGCTGACTTCGAGGACTCGGGAGGTGAGATATTCTGTGACCAGCAGCGTCTGTTGATCGCTGGCGAGTGCCAGTCCGCGGAGCATGCTGCCAACAGACCACGTATTTCTGATGGTGCCGTCGGCAGTATTGACAGCGAGAATCTGTGCGGGGTATTCGAGTGTGACGAACAGCAGTTTGCCATCGGCGGAACTGACCACTCCGTAGGGTTCATCGAACACGGCGATACGACGAGTGATCTGACCGCTGTCGGAATCGATGATGACAATTTCATCACTGCCGTAGACGCAGCAGGCGATGCTGCTGGAGGTGCCGATCCAGGCAACACCTTCCGGGTGCAGTCCCACGGGAATCTCGTGCAGCTTTTTCAGTTCGGGCCAGCTGACGACAGTCACAGTGCCGCTGTCGCGATTTGAGCAGGCGAAGCGCGAGGCGTTGGCATGGAAGTTCAGCAGTCCGGCGGAGCGTGTCTGAGCGAATCCTGGGGTACTGAAGGCCAGCAGCAGCAGTGTGAGAAGCAGGCGGCGAAGAGTCTGCATGAGTAGGCTCGCTGTGTTGCGGGTCTGAGGAAAGATTGACAGACGGTGTGGCAGAGCAGGAAGTGACCGGGTTGGGGAACAGCAGGTGAGAGCTGCCTTGTGCCGAGCCCGGAGTGTATCACAGGGGCGGGCGGTTGTGCACTGTCTGCTGGCTGGCTGGCGAGGAGCTTCTGTCAGATTCGGCGGATCCCGGTCACATTGACTCCGCTGCCGGGCAGCAGATTCCACTGCCAGAGTCGTCGGTACCAGTGACCGTTTTTTTCCGGAGGCAGTTCTTTGATATCGGTGAATCCGGCGGTGGTGAACCAGTGAGTGAGTTCCTGAATGGTGTGATGATGCTGGTATTGGGGTGCCCACCAGTCCCACGTATCGCAGACGCGATTCTGGTAGCAGGGGTGGGCACTGAAGCAGACGATCTTATTGAGTGTGCGATTGATGACGGGGATTCCGCCGAGGAGTGCGCCGAGGTGGCAGAGTGGCAGGAGGATTCCGGCGGGCAGTCTGGTGGTGCAGGCTCTGAGTGTTGAGTTGATCAGTTCCTGCCACCACTGATTGCGTCGATACAGCCAGACGGACAATCGTCCGCCGGGTCGGACCAGTTTTGCGACGGCCTGAAAGACGGCCTGAGTCTGGGCATCGTGGTGCATGACGCCGATGGAGAACACAAAGTCAAAGGATTCAGGCAGCAGTGGCAGTTGTTTCAGGTCTGCCTGAAGGAAGCGCACATTGGGCAGCTGTTGGCAGAGCGTGGCGGCTTTATCGACGGCGCGGGAGTGATCTGCGGCGGTGACATGAGCGCCTGCGGTGCCGCAGAGCAGTGCATAGCGACCGCCCCCGCAGCCGGCATCAAGGACATGGAGGTTGCGGAGAGACTGGGGTGTGACGCCGGTTTTGGCGAGAAAGGTCTGTTGATCTTCTGCTTCGTGAGCGACGTCGAAGTGAGTCCACTGGAATCCGAAGCTATCGAGGTGCTGATCGCTGACGAAGCGTGGGATGCCATTTTGAATGGGGGCGACGACAGTGCCATCGGGCGAGCAGAGTGCGGAGGCATCAGCGTTGGGTGTGAGCGGCTGAGTGGTACCCGGTGCGTACCACTGAGCCGGTTGTGGGTTGCTGTGCTGGGTCTGTTCCTGGGCCGTCATGTGGGTTATCTGTTGAATTCCGGAGTGCGATCGCTGGCTGGGAATTCTCATCTGAGGGTGGGAGGACTGGCAAGCGGAGTGTGGGTCCTGCTGGGGGATTTGTCGGAATTCAGGGTTTTCGTCTGAGTTTGGCGGAGCAGTGAAATTCGCACTTGCGATGTGGCGGGGATTCATCAGAATTGGGGTCAGTGAGCTTGGTTACCAGCAGGTGGAGCAGCAGATGGGTGTGCGCGGAATACGTGGTGCGATCACAGTGGATGAAGATACTCCGGATCAGATCCGCGCGGCGGCGCGGGAGCTGATGGAGGAGATTCTGCAGCGGAACCAGATCACGTGTTTTGACGATGTGATTTCTGCGGTTTTCACTACGACTCATGATCTGACATCGGCATTTCCGGCCGAGGCGGCGCGGGCGATCGGGATGAGTTTTGTGCCGCTGCTGTGTGCTCAGGAAATTCCGGTTCCGGGTGCCATGCCGCGTTGTCTGCGAATTCTGCTGCATGTGAATACGGAAGTTTCCCCGCGTGACATTGAGCATGTGTATCTGCGGGATGCTCAGCGACTGCGTCCGGACCTGAAAAGTGCTCAGTAGTGACAGCGGGCCCACGGGCCGGCCGCAAGTGTGAAAACGAGTTTCCAGCATTGAAAATGCTTGTGTTTCAGAAGGTTCAGGCTGTGCAGGAATGCTGGGGCTGCCTGTTTGTGCCGGAGGGGGGCGTAGGCTGCCGTGGGTTGCTGCAGAAGACAACAAGGTAGCCCGAGCATCAGCGCCGCATTACTGATGAAAACACTTTGGTTTTCAAGGGGGGAGCCGGGCAGGAATGCCCGGTCTACGTGTTTTGTGCTTCGCGTCTTGTCTGACGCCGAGGACAAAAATGGGTAGGCCGAGCTTCAGCACTGCATTACTAATGAAAACACTTTGGTTTTCAAGGGGGGAGCGGGGCAGGAATGCCCGGTCTACGTTTTCTGTCCTTCGCGTCTTGTCGGGCTGGTGTGCAGGGTACGAACGATCTGAGCGATTTTTCGGGTGAACCGTAAAATCCGCTCTGATTTGTTTCAGAGCCCGCTGGTTTGCGGGATTTTTGCCCTGATTTCGCTATTCTGTGATTCTGCGGAAGGTTGCGGGTTGTTGCTGCACACAGCAATTCTGCGGATCTGGTCGGCAGCTGTTCTCAGTTGTATCCCACAGTGTTTTTTCAGTGACGGAATCGGATTGTGATGCGGACATATTATCGAGTGCTGCTGGTGCTGTGTCTGTGCTGTTCATCACTGGTGACAGCGGACGCGAAGGATCTGCAACTGTTATTCATGGGTGACAACGGCCATCATCGTCCGGCCGAGCGTTTCCAGGAGCTGGCTCCTGTGCTGGAAACGCGGGGTATCCGGATGAAGTACACGGACCGCATGGAGGATCTGACGCCTGAAGTTCTGCAGCAGTTTGATGGTCTGGTGCTGTACGCGAATATTGATCGCATTGAGGATGCTCAGGCGCAGGCTGTGCTGAATTTTGTGTCGGCGGGCAAAGGCTTTATCCCGCTGCACTGTGCTACTTTCTGCTGGCGTAACAATCCGCAGATGGTGCAGCTGATGGGGGCTCAGTTTCAGCGTCATGGTGGGCAGGTCTTCGGGACGCAGATTGCGGCTCCGCAGCACCCGATCATGCGTGGGTTCGGTGGATTCACCAGTTGGGACGAGACATACATCCATCATCTGCACAACGAGCAGAATCGGGAGGTGCTGGAGTATCGTCTTGAGGGCGAGCAGGCGGAGGGGCGAGACCGTGAACCGTGGACGTGGACTCGAACTCATGACAAGGGTCGCGTGTTTTACACGGCGTGGGGTCACGACCAGCGGACATGGACGCATGCCGGGTTTTCGAATCTGGTGGAGCGTGGCATTCGCTGGGCCTGTGGTGCAGATCTCAGTTCAGTACCGGCCTTTGTGGATCGTGATGCGTGGTCCGTGCCGGCCATGACTGAGCCGCGGCGGGATGTGGCGGCGTTTGAGTATGTGGATGTGGGTCCGAAGATCCCCAACTATACTCCGGGGCGTCAGTGGGGTGTCCAGGGTGCTCCGCGAACAACCATGCAGCTGCCGCTGTCGGTTGAAGAGTCCATGAAGCACTACGTGATGCCGCAGGGCATGGCGCTGCGACTGTACGCTGACGAACGCAGTTTCCTTGCTAAGCCGATCTCGATGAACTGGGATGAGCGTGGCCGGCTGTGGATTTGTGAGACTGTGGACTATCCGAATGAGCTGGGGCAGAACCGCGACCGGATTCGCATCTGTGAAGACACGAACGGTGATCACGTTGCGGACAGGTTTACGGTGTTTGCGGAGGGGCTGTCGATCCCGACGGCCATCATGATTTATCGTGGTGGTGCGGTGGTGCAGAATGCCACAGAAACGATCTACCTGAAGGATACGGACGGGGACGACAAGGCGGATCTGCGGAAGGTACTGATTACAGGCTGGGGTGCCGGGGATACTCATGGGGGCGTCAGCAATTTCCGCTACGGTCTGGACAACTGGATCTGGTCGATGCAGGGCTACAACGACAGCAGTCCGCAGTACGGTGCGGACGGTGCGCGGAAGTCGGCAGATTCGTTCCGTCAGGGTTTCTGGCGATTTCGATTGTCAAACACGGATCCTCCGGAAGTCACCGATCTTGAGTTTGTGCGTTCGACGAACAACAACACGTGGGGTCTGGGCATCAGTGAGGAGGGTTTGATTTTTGGTTCGACTGCGAATCACAATCCCAGCACGTTCATGTCGATCGCGAATCGTTATTACGAGAAGGTCCGGGGCTGGGCTCCTTCGGACATCGGGACGATTGCCGATACGCATCTGTTTCGGGCGATCACGGAGAATGTGCGGCAGGTGGACCAGTTCGGCGGTTACACGGCGGGTGCCGGTCATGCGCTGTACACCGCACGAACATTTCCGCAGCAGTGGTGGAACCGGACGGCATTTGTCTGTGAGCCAACCGGGCATCTGGTGGGGACATTTCTGCTGCGGCGTGATGGGTCGGGGTGGAAGTCGACCAGTCCGAACAATCTGCTGGACAGTGATGACGAGTGGGCATCACCGATTATGGCGGAGATTGGTCCGGATGGTGCTGTGTGGGTGATTGACTGGTACAACTACATCATCCAGCACAACCCGACTCCGCAGGGTTTCAAAACGGGGCGTGGTAACGCGTACGAGAGTGATCTGCGGGACAAGAAGCATGGTCGAATTTATCGCGTGGTGCCGACGGCATCAGCGGGTGCGGACGTGCAGGATCAGCTGCACGACTGGCAGTCTCTGACAGCACTGGATTCGGCGGGTTTGACAGCCGTTCTGCGTCATCCTTCGATGAACTGGCGACTGCAGGCTCAGCGTCTGCTGGTGGAGCGAGCTGCGGTTGATGCGGTACCGCATCTTGTGAAGCTGGTGTCGGATCCCGGGGTGGACGAGATCGGCCTGAATGCGGGGGCGATTCATGCGTTGTGGACATTGCAGGCTGTGCAGCCGGACGGAGCGGGCTGGTTGTCTGCAGCTGCATCGGCTCTGCAGCATCAGTCAGCGGGAGTGCGTCGGAATGCCGTGGCGGTTCTGTCGCAGTTTCCGGCGGGTCAGCAGCAGCTGCTGCAGGCTGGCGGACTGATCGGCGATACTGATTCGCAGGTGCGTTTGCAGGGCATCTTATCACTGGCGGAGATGCCGGTGAGTGCCGAGGCGGGCCGTCTGGTGGCTGCGGCAGTGCGTCGTCCGAATGCCGATTTGTGGGAGAGTGATGCTGTGACGTGTGCGGCTGCGGTGCAGGCCGTACCGTTTTTCCGGGCGTTGGCTGCTGACGAGTCGCCCGCCGGGGCTCCGTTGTCCGGTCCGGGGATGCGTACAGCTGCGATTGTTGCCGAGCACATTGCTCGCGGGCGTCCTGCGGTGGCTGAAATGCAGGAGCTGCTGGGTGGTTTGAAGACGGCCGATCCGGCGCTGCTGGAAGTTGTGATTCGCGGACTGGCGGATGGCTGGCCGAAGGATCACAGGATCGTGGCGACGAAGGAGCTGGAGGCATCTTTGACTGGACTGCTGGAGCGGGTTCCTGCCGGGGCTCGCGGTAAGCTGCTGCAGTTGGCGAACCTGTGCGGTTCGAAGGCGCTGGATGCTTATGCGAAGGAGATCATTGAATCGTTGCTGAAGGTGGTGGCGGACAATGCTGCTGCGACCGAGGCGCGAGTGAATGCGGCGCGTGAGGCGGTCAGTTTTCAGTCAGAGAATGCAGAGATCCTGAATGCTGTGCTGTCCGCGATTACTCCAACTGCGGCCCCTGAGCTGGCGGTCGGTCTGATTGATGCGGCTGCGCTCAGTACTGCAGATGATCTGGGGAAAGCACTGATTGAGCGTGGCACTGTGCTGACTCCGCAGGCCAAGTCTGCGGTTGTGCGAGTGCTGTTGTCACGTCCGGCAACAACGACAGCCATGCTGCAGGCGTTTGAATCGGGTGCGATGGATCTGGGTGAGCTGACTCTGGACCAGAAGCAGGCACTGCGGGCTCATCCGGATCGAGGTATCCGAGCGGTGGCAGAGAAGCTGATGGCGGCGGGTGGTGGATTGCCGGACGCTGATCGCGATAAGGTGCTGCAGTCGCTGCTGTCGTTGTGTGAAGAGCAGGGAGACGTGAAAGCGGGCAAGGCGATGTACGTGAAGCACTGCTCGAAGTGTCACATGCATGGGTCAGAGGGCAAGGCAATTGGTCCGAATCTGACCGGTATGGCGGTGCATCCGAAGCACGAGCTGCTGACACACATCATCGATCCCAGTCGCAGTGTGGAGGGTAATTTCCGCATCTACACAGTGGTGAAGACTGACGGTGTTGTGCTGAACGGGATGATGTCGGGTGAATCACGAACAGCCATTACTCTGATCGATGCCGAGGGGCGAGAAAACCAGATTGCTCGCGAGGACATTGAGGAACTGGTGCGATCTCGTAAATCGCTGATGCCGGAAGGTTTCGAGAAGCAGATGAATGGCGATGAGTTGAAGAATCTGCTGGAGTTTCTGACGGATAAGGGGAAGTTTCTGCCAGTGTCGCTGGATCGTTATGCGACGGCCGTCAGTACGAAGGGTCTGTTCAGTAACGACGACAACGGTCCTGACCGGATGGTATTCGGCGACTGGACTCCGAAGATCTTCCGGGACGTTCCATTTCTGCTGACGGATCCTCGCGGCAAATCCGTACCGAACATCATCCTGCTGCATGGTCCATTCGGGCCGTTGCCGCCGAAGATGCCCAAATCGGTGACACTGCCTCTTAATTCGGATGCAAAGGCGATCCATCTGCTGAGTGGAGTGGGTGGCTGGAGTTTCCCGTATGCTCAGGAGAAGAGTGTTTCGATGATCGTTCGGGTGCATTACAAGGGTGGAGAGCAGGAAGAGATCAAGCTGCTGAACGGCGTCCATTTTGCGGACTACATTCGGCGTGTGGATGTGCCGGGTTCAGAATTTGCGTATATGCTGGGTGGTCAGCAGATACGTCGTCTGACGGTGACACCTGGTCGTCGTGATGTGATCGAGAAGATTGATCTGGTGAAGGGTCCGGACAACACGGCGCCGATCATTATGGCGATTACGGTGGAGCGTAACTGACGGTTGCGTGTGTCTGATTTGTCTGCAGCGGGCAGCCGTGTTCAGCGCGGCTGTCCGTTGTTGTCTGAGTCAGCAGGATTGTGGGCTGTCCTGTGACAATGGACGGTGTGTGTGCGGGGTGTGCGCGGTGGGGGCTTGTGCATGCTGCAACGCTGGGGTTCGTACAGCTCCGGATTTCCGATTCTTGCGGCGGAGCTGCGGGGGCTGCGTGCGGGGCGATTGAGTGCCGGAGTGCGTCTGGTTACTGTGCTGCTGGCGGCGATCTTTCTGCTGCTTTGGCTATCCGAGTCTGCCCCAGCTGCAGGGGCTCTGCGGGCGATGAATCTGCGCGGTGGCTGGACGTTGTCGGGGCTGCTGTATGCGGGTTGCGTTGTGGTGGCTGTGGGGGCATCGGTTGCGGGGGCTGGTTCCATATCCGGGGAGCGTGAGCGGCAGGCGCTGTCACAACTGTTGTTGACTCGAGTGACGCCGGGGCAGTTTGTGCGGCAGAAATCTGCTGCGGTGCTGGTGCTGTCGCTGTGGCCGGCACTGGCGTTTTTTCCACTGACGGCGGCCTGCTATGCACTGGGTGGCTGTGATGTGGAGGGGTTGCTGGCGGCATGGCTGTTGTTGCTGGTTGTTGGTGTGCAGCTGGTGGCTTCGGCAGTGATGTGTTCAGCGCTGATCAGTTCTGCAGCAATTGCTCTGGGTGCGAACTGGTTTCTCTGGATGTGTCTGCTGGCGATTCCGGGGATTCTTGATGATCTGCACGTGCTGCCGCAGTGGATTTTGTTTGCGGGAACATCGTCTGTACTGCGGATACTGCCGTTTGTGCATCTGGTGAGTGGTCAGCGGGTGATGGTGACGGGAGAGGGGCTGTCGGAATTTGTGCTGTCGTGTACGTTTCCGTTACTGCTGTCAGCCGCGATGGTGTTTGTAGCTGGTGCCGGAGTGCGTTTTTTTCCGGGGCGTGCGCTGCTGAATCCGCAGTCAGTGCAGGAGCCTCGTAAGTGGCTGAAGAGAACATGGTCCGGGCTGCGTAGTCGTCTGCGTGTGGGAACGGCAGCGGGTCGTGTTGTAACGGATGATCAGCGTGAGTCGCGTGAGTTGCCGGAGCGGGATCCGGTGCGATGGCGGGAGCTGAATCGCAATCCGCAGGCTCGACTTTTTCCGCACCTGATGTATTCGGTGACGGTGGTGGCTGGAGTTCTGTGGCTGCGGCGGCAACTGGCGCCGATGGAATTTGCAGCCAGTCTGCCATCGATGCAGATTGCTTTCGGGCTGTTGTCGGTGCTGATGGTGCTGGTCTGTGCGTGTGAGTCCCTGGTTTCAGAGCGTCAGCAGAAAACCCAGGATCTGTTATGGCTGATACCAATCAGTAATCGGGAGCTGTTGAGTCAGAAGCTGGCGGGAGCCGATCGGCTGTTATGGCTGTTGATGATTTCGAATCTGAGTCTGGGATTGTGTCGGCTGGTGCTGGATCCGCTGCGTCGGAGTGGTCTGCGTGTGGGGCATGTGATGTTTCTATTGAGCGGGCTGTTGCTGCTGTGGCTGGTGCTGCAGGTGGCGAAGTGGATATCGGTATGGCAGTCGTTGAGGTCGGTGAGTCTGCTGCAGGCACTGAGCAGAAGTCTGCTGGCTGTAGGGGTGGTTTTTGTGGTGCCTGTGCTTCCGCTGCTGCTGGAGCTGGTGCGTCTGGGAGGCAATCTGTCGGTACTGTCAAGTCGCTGGTGGATGTGTTGTTTTTCGCCGTTGCTGGTGTGGCTGGGACATTTGACTCGTTTGCTGAGCTGGCGAGGCAATACCGAGGTCCTGCTGTGGTTGGATTTTGTGGGTGTGCTGGTGTGGGGTGGGCTGTTGTGCTGCCTGCAGCGATTCTGTCAGCGTGAATTCGGGAGTGTGGAGGGGCGTCTGGACGGTTGAGTGCTGGACGGCATGCGATTGCATGGATGTGATTATCGCGGTAAGGTGATGCAGAGGCTGGGTGCTGGTGAGGGAATCCGGAGGGGTGGCAGAATGTGGAATCGGCTGTTGCTGTTTCTGGAATTTCCGCTGCTGCGTCGAGAGTTGACAGAGGCTGCTGGTCGTCGTCGCACGTGGGTACTGCGTGGCGTGGTGTTGCTGGTGCTGATGTTTGTGATGCTCAGCTGGTACAGCAGTCTGGTCAGTCGCACTCAACGTGTTGGTGGGCCGATCAGTTTTCTGGGGACAGGGTTTGATCTGCTGTCAGGTTTGTTGGTTTTTGATTTGTGGGCGTTGCTGCTGCTGTTGCCGGCATTGACGTGTTCTGCGATTGCATCTGAGCGTGAGCGACAGACGCTGGGGCTGATGCTGGTCTCCAGATTGACTCCCGGATCCATCGTACTGGAGAAGTTTCTGGCGCGGCTGTTACCGATGGCGTGGCTGCTGTTGCTGACCGGACCATTGCTGGGGATCTCTTATTCCCTGGGTGGCTTTTCCAGAGGTATCCTGTTGGATGCCATGCTGGTCCTGTTTCTGGCAGCTCTGCAGATCAGCAGTACGGCTATGTTCTGGTCAAGTCTGCTGGAGACAGCGGTCAGTGCCTTCTGGATGACGTATTTGACGTTGCTTCTGATGGCGATAGGTCCTCCATTGTTTGCGGCGATGTTTCTTGACTGGGAGACCCTGCCGACTGTGTCCAGGTTTGTCAGTACGTTGTTTACGGGCTATCTGGAGGCGTTGTTTTCTGCGCTGCCGGGTTTTAATCTGTTGGTTGCGGGTCTGCCTGTGCTGCTGATGTCGCTGCTGATGATTGTGGTCAGCAGTGTGGCGGTGTCTCGTTATCGCGAGGAGGCTCCGCTGACCGGGCGTCGGGTGGTCCGGGGTGTGGCGTGGGTATTGGCGTGGATTCTGACGCGACCGCACTGGGTTGTGCGGCGACTGCGGGGTGTCAGTAAGAGCGTCGTGGTGGCTGAAGAGCCTGTGGTGGTTGATGTTCCGGCGGTGGTTGATGCTCCGGCAATGGTCCGGCGGATT
>CAXBSH010000032.1:0-28225 GCA_963977705.1 uncultured Planctomycetaceae bacterium | reverse complement strand
CTGTAGTCGGACGTGGGTGCACTGTCCTGTTCGGGCCCGAACAGGACAGTGCACCCACGTCCGACTACAGCCTGTATTTGCCCAGCACCGTCTTGGTGACGGGCTACGACATCATCTTTTTCTGGGTCGCTCGCATGATCATGATGACGACCCATTTCACGGGTCGAGTCCCATTCAAAGACGTCTACATCCATGGCTTGGTGCGTGACGCCCAGGGCAAAAAAATGAGCAAATCCGAGGGCAATGTGCTCGATCCGGTGGACCTCATCGACGGCATCGCCTTAGAGCCCTTGCTAGACAAGCGCAGCCAAGGCTTGCGCAAGCCCGAGACGGCGCCGCAAGTGCGTAAAAACACCCAAAAAGAATTCCCCGAGGGCATCCCCGCTTATGGCGCCGATGCGCTGCGATTCACTTTCGCGTCGCTGGCGACCTTGGGGCGCAGCATCAATTTCGACAGCAAGCGTTGTGAGGGCTACCGCAATTTCTGCAACAAGCTGTGGAATGCCTGTCGCTTTGCATTCATGAATCTGGAAGGGTATGAGGCGGGAGCGGTCCGTGAGCAGCAGTTGCAGGTGGAAGATCGCTGGATCTTCAGTCGGCTGGCCACGACCGTTCGTGACGTTACTCAGATGCTGGAGCGTTATCAGTTTGATCAGGCGACAAGAGCTGTTCGCGAATTCACCTGGAATGAATTCTGTGACTGGTATCTGGAGATGCTGAAACCACGTTTCCGCAGTGCGGAGCAGCGTGGAGTGGCGCAGCGTTGTCTGGTAGTTGTTGTGGACGCACTGCTGCGACTGCTGCATCCATTTGCTCCGTTCATCACAGAAGAGTTGTGGCACAAGTTGAACGAGGTTGCTCCATTGCGGGGGCTTACTGAACCGGCAGCGGGCAGTTCTTCGGTGATGATTGCAAGCTGGCCGCAGGCGCAGCTGGAGCGAATTGACGAGGTGCTGGAGCGGCGCTTCGAGCGTCTGCAGCAGACGATTGCGGCTGTTCGTAATGTGCGTTCGGTCTATGGCATTTCGCCAACGGCTCAGCTGAAGCTGTTCATGAAGTGTGATCCGGCAGTGGCGGAGCAGCTGCAGTCGGTCGCTGCACAGTTCGATTTTCTTGCTCGCACCATGCTGGAAGCTGCTGGTCTGGACATCAGTCGTCCGAAAGGTGCGGCGGGATTCTCACTGGGGGATGCTGAAGGCTACATTCCTCTGGAGGGTTTGATAGATCGTGAAGCTGAACTGGCTCGTCAGAGCCGTGAGGCAGAAAAGGTGCGAGGTTTCATTCGTGGGCATGAGGCCAAGCTGGCGAATCCTGGATTTCTCGCCAAGGCTCCTGAAAAGGTTGTGGCGGAAATTCGGGAAACCCTCGACAATCTGCGTTCGCAGCTGGCGGCAGCGGAACGCATTATCGCGGATCTGTCATGAGTCTGACTGGTGTGATCAATGGGACGGTCATTCTGCCGGATCGACTGATCAGTGGCGGGATGGTGCTGTGGGAGTCTGGCAGGCTCAGCTATGCTGGTCCGGAGCGTCGTGTACGGCGTGGGCTGCAGCTGGAGGATGCGGCTGGAGGCTACATAGCACCGGGGTATGTGGATCTGCATGTGCATGGAGGTGCCGGGGCAGACTTCATGGACAGTACGGCTGATGCTGTGATGCGTGGTTGTGCTGCTCATCTGCGGCATGGCACCACGACGATTTTTCCGACGACGACAACGGCCGGGTCTGACCTGCTGCTGGAAATGATCGATGCGTGTCGCGCTGCAGCAGACCTGCAGAAGCGTAATGACGGGTTGTCGACGATTGGCGGTGTGCATCTTTATGGTCCGTATTTTGCGGCCGAAAAATCAGGATGTCATGACCGTGCAGCGTGTCGTGCTCCGGAATCTGTTGAGTTTGAGCGTTACTTTCAGTCGGGACTTGTCAGGGTAGCGACGTGTGCTGCAGAGCTGCCCGGGGCCGTGGAGTTCTATCGAGCGGCTCGTCGTCGGCGCTGTCTTGTAACCTGTGGTCATTCAAATGCCAGCTGGACTGAGATGCGTCAGGCGTTCAGGGCTGGCATGCGGCACGTTGATCACTTCTGGTGTGCCATGAGTTCCGTGCCATCAATTCGTCAGCGTCTGGGTACTCCCATGCAGGGCAGCATGGCTGAGTTTGTGCTGATGGAACGGGAGATGAGTACAGAGGTCATCGCGGATGGCTGTCATCTGGCTCCTGAGTTGCTGGAGTTTGCATATCGCATGAAGGGGCCGGACCGCTTGTGTCTGGTGACTGACTGTAATCGTGCGCTTGATATGCCGCCGGGGGATTACATCTTTGGCCATCAGCAGACGGGGACCCCATTCAGCAGTGATGGAAAAGTGGGTCGAGCCAGTGGTGGTGGGCTGGCAAGTGCCATCGTGGGGATGGATCACATGGTGCGGCAGATGCACGCGAATACGACGGCAGGACTGCCGGCAGTGGTGCGGATGGCGTCACTGACGCCGGCTGAGCGTGCAGGGGTGCAGCGGAAGACGGGCAGTCTGGAAGCAGGCAAGCAGGCCGATGTGCTGGTTCTGAACCGGCGTCTGCAGATTCGACGGGTGTTCGTCGGTGGACAACTGATGCATCAGTCGGCTGACTGACCAAACAGGCGTCTCCACGTCTGAATTGTCTGTTCGGCAGCAATCTGAGAATCGGGCAGGGGGAATGCTTCGGCTGAAGCGTATCCCTGCCAGCGCATCTGTTTCAACGCTGCGGCAATCGGAGTGAAGTCGATATGCCCGAGTCCGGCTGCCTGGCGGTTGGAGTCAACGAAGTGCAGATGTCCGACGGCGGAGCCGGCTTCAAGCAGGGCACTGTGCAGAGAAGCCTCTTCGATATTCATGTGGAACAGATCTGCCAGCAGTCGAACGGCCGTAGAACCGCACTGTGCAATCAACTCACAGCCCTGCTGTAAGGTCGTGCAGAGATTGGTTTCGTAGCGATTCAGGGGTTCATAAAGCAGGATTGTTCCGGCCTGTGCAGCACGACTGCCAAGGCGACCAAGCGATTCTGAAAGCATGGAGAGGGCTGTAGTGCGATCTGTCTGATCATTCCATCGTCCCTGCATTGAGCCGATGATCGCAGGCGCCTGAAACTCAGCGGCAACGTCGATGATTTCTGCTATGAACTGTTCCGCCTGACGTCTGCGGGCGGGGTCAGCATCGCACAGTGACAACTGATGAATCAGCATACCGGCCCCGGTACCGGCAGCAGCGAGGCCAAGACCATGAGTTTCGAGGAGCCTGCGCAGCGGAAGCTGGCGAATGTGTTCGGCCGAAGGTGCAAACAGTTCAATGGCGTCAAAGCCAAGTTGAGCGGCGGCAGTGCAGGCTGCTGGCAGGTCCTGATGAAATACAAATGGACCACGGCGAGCTTGCTCGACCAGACAGACAGTAACAGCAGAACGGATCATGTGTGACTTCATTCAGTGCAGACGGTTTCAGAGGGATCAGCAGCTGCCTTCACCGCAGACCGGCACAGCACTGACAGCACTTTGCAGCAGACCTGAGAGCTGCACGATTGGAGTTTCTTCACACAGCGGTGACACTTCACCGGGCTGCGCCAGTAACTGGGCGACCGTCATAGCGCGGAACTGAGCTTCGACCATGGCATAGGTGTGGTCAAGGCTGCGGTGCAGAGGGCAGAGTTGACCGGAATGCGATTTCAGCCCCAGTGGGCAGGCGGTGATCCGAGGCAGCGGTTCCAGTACGTCGACAATCTCCCAGACGGTCAATTCAGTTGGATCACGACGAAGCTGAAAACCACCGTTCGGTCCTCGCTGAGCCGAGACAAGTCCGCCACGGACCAGTGACTGCATCAGCTTTGAAAGGTATGGACCGGGTACCCGTGTGATGGCCGCCAGCTCCTTCGCAGTGCAGGCTTTGCCTGCCTTTTGAGCGAGCACGACGATAGCACGGAGGGAGTATTCAACGGTCTGTGAAATCATAGTGGCCGCTGCAACAGAGAATGGGATCCGGTGGTCGGAATAAGGGATGCATGCTCAAAGATACATCTTCACTCAGAAACTCCAAAACAACTGCAGAAACAAAACTGAGGAATGACGGATAAGGAGGTATTTAGAGCGTACAACCCTACTCCGAAACAATTTCGGCAGCATTCCAGTATCCAAATTCATTGGACCAATCATTTGGAGTATTGAATAATTCGATACTGACCTTTTGTCCAGATAAGTCGCTGAGGTCAATTTCAAGGTCTTTCCAGCGGCCGGCCTGGGTCGGGCGGACGATGGATTTATGTCTTGGCTGACCGTTGATTTTGACGTCCAGTTGCCAGTCTCCCTGTTCATGGGAGGCGACTGCGAGGCGGAGTTGAATTTTTGTACTGACAGGGAGCTGGGTTGTCATTGAGATGCGGCAGGGGCGATTTTTTTCGGGGGGGTGTGTTTGGAGTGCTGGTCGTCCGAAGTAGTTTTCCAGCAGTTCGACACCACCTTCACCGGACAGTTCGACTTCAAAGCCGGGCAGCAATTGTTCGACGAATTGCGGGTAGTTGGCGGTTTTGCGTGCTTTCCCGGGCTGTATGCGGGCACCGGGCAGGAATCTGGCGGCGGGATCTTCGGGTGGCTTGTCGAGTGTGAGGTAGGCGAACAGGTCATGCAGTTCGGTGGTCTGAAGTTGTTTTTCCAGTCCTTCGGGCATGAGAGAGAGTGGGCTGGTGACCTGTTGTTCGATTTCGTTGCGTGGGATGGTTTCGGTTCGATTTCCCTGGATTTTCAGCACGACTCGCTGATCACTGTCCTCCACGGGCAGTCCGGTGATGATCTGACCGCTGTCTGTGACGATAGTTTGTGCCTGGTATGCAGCGCCGATGACAAGGCTGGGGTCGAAGACATTGGACAGCAGCTGTTCAAAAGAGGCTCGCCCATTGCGCGTGATATCGGGTCCAACATCAGCACCTTCGCCGTACATTTTGTGGCACTGTCCGCAGACTTTTGCGAAGACGGCTTTACCGGCCTGCGGGTTACCGTGTGCAAGCCGCAGTTCGTTTCGCATCTGTGCAATCAGTGCCTGCCGTGCCGGGTCTCGTTCTGTTCTGACGGAACCCCAGTGTCGGGTGACAAGTTCCTTCAGCCGCTGGTCATCGAAGAGCAGCATTTTGCGAGCCTGGTTGGAATTGATGATTCCGGCCTCTACCCTGCCATCTCGAACCAGTTCCATCAGCAGTACCGACGAGGCCTGTTGATCGGTGAGGATTTCGACGGCGGCGGGGCGTACGTCGGGGGGCAGGGCCGGAATTTTCTCCAGCAGCAGACGAATGGAGGCGGGGGACCGAATGCGTCCGGTGGTCAGGACAATTCGGCGGAGCTGTTCAGTTTGTGTGGTGGATTCCAGCAGGGTGCGAGCCAGTTCTTCGGTGTTGGGGACCTGAGCTGTAATGAAGGCGTCGAGCAGTCGCAGTCGCACATCGGCATCATCCGCAGACTGGAATCTGCGGAGAGCATCTGCGGCGGCATTTTCCGAGCGAGTAGCGACCAGCAACTGCAGTGCGGAGAGAGCGATGGGGCTGTCGGTTGCTGCCGCTTTCCTGAGCGGTTGCTGCAGGATCTGTCCGAGGCTGACTGCTGCCGTGGCCGTGGTTTCCCCGGAACGGATCCTGTTGAGCAGCAGTTGCAGGCACTGATCGGCCGCATCGGCTGAAGCGGGGTCGATGAGCAGGAGGTCGAGTAATGTGGCGAGCGATGTATTGTCAGGAGCGGCCGCTGCGAGGACTCGTTCAGCGATTCGCGGCAGCAGCTGCAGTACGGGGGCGGCGATACTGCCGTCGGCGGGTGACTGCCGTCGTACCTCGTGTACGAACAACGCGGCCTGCTGTTCCAGCAGTGGCTGCAGGTGTTTCCAGATAATGCGGGGTGTGAGAGGATCATCTGCTGCAGCTGCCAGCACGCTGACGAGAACCGGCATGGCTGCAGCTGGTGGTTGTGCAGCGGCAGTGATGGCAGACTGCAGTCGGACTGTGTGTGCGGAGTCAGCATGGCGTGCAAGTGATGCGGACAGAAGTGGTTGCGATGGCGACCGCAGTCCACGGACGACTCGGACCGCACGACTTCGAACAGCGGCTTCAGGATCCTGCAGAAGTTTCAGCAGCAGTTGCTCGTTGAAACTGTCAGCGAGGCTGATGACTCCCATGCAACGGAGTCGAGTTTCTGTGGCGGAACTGGCCGTGATCTGCTGCTCGAGTGCGGTGATCAGCTGCGGGGAGTGCTTTTGCAGCAGTCTTTCAGACAGCAGCCGCTGTGCGGTATCGCGACGATAGCCATTCGGGCTACTGAGCATTGTGACGAGTGATTCATCGGATTCTGCTTTGAGGTCGAAGGGCGGGGCATGGGGTGTGCCTTTGTAGCGGATCCGGTACAACCGGCCACGCAGTCGGTCAATGCCACCGGGGTCTCGGTTGGCATCCTGATAGCAATGATAGCGGTCATACCAGTCAAGGATGCAGAGACAACCGTCAGGGCCGGTTTTTTGTACGACCGGCATGAACCAGGCGTCATTGGCAGTCAGCAGATCGTCTTCAGGTTCGCCTTTGTAGGTGGCACCGCGAGGTTCGATTCGATCGCTGTTGATGCAGCCCCCGTGAATGTTGCCCATGTACAGTCTGCGTCGGAACTTTTCCGGGTAGGCATCACTGTCGTACCAATGAATACCGCAGTACGCAGCTTTCTGATGCCGATGCTGAACAATGCTTTCAATCTTCCATGTGAACGGCGGATAGGGGCCACCCTGGCGATGATAGTAGCCGGTTTCCGTGAGATGCCACAGGTGATCAATCACACAGGCGCTGATAAAAGCTTCGCCGACATCATCGAAGGCAATGCCCCACGGATTGCTGGTACCTTCACAGAACACCTGGAATTCTCTGGTTCCCGGGTGTATGCGAAACATGGCGCAGGTGAATTTCCAACCAGGGCTGTCTGCTCGATAGTTGGGGTTTTCCGGTCCGTAGTGAATGTGGGAGGGATTAAAGACGCCGTTCAATCCATAGAGCCATCCGTCAGGGCCCCAGGTCAGTGAATTGGGAAGTTCATGGGTGTCATCGCGTCCGAATCCGGTGACGACGACTTCCTGTCGGTCGGCCCTGCCATCTCCATCCGTATCCTGCACGAAGAGCAGGTCCGGGGCGTTGGCCAGCCAGACTCCTCCGTGTCCAACGGCAATGCCACTGGGGATATTGAGGCCTTCCATGAACACCGTTGAGCGATCGGCAGTGCCATCTCCATTGGTATCCTCAAGGACCTTTACTCGGTCACGACCGGGGCCAGGTGAACGACGCGGGTATTCGAGTGATTCAGTGATCCAGTAACGACCTTGTTCGTCAATGGTCATGGCTGTGGGGTTGACGATGTCGGGTTCTGCTGCGATGAGTTCGACAGAGAAGCCGTCGGGCACCGTCATTTTCGCGATGGCCTCCTGTGGTGACAGCGCTGGTCCGGGCGGACGGTCCTGGGCGTGCGGGATTTTCTCGTCTGCGGAAGCGGGACTGAGTGAGCAGATGCAGAGCAGGATGGCAACGCAGAATTGGCGGGGCGTGGGCAGGGTGGGCATACCGGAGGCTCCGGAGGCGGTTGGTCGATGGAAAAAACGGCCGCAGGTATGGTGACAGGAAGCGTGGTCTGAAGCAACTGCCCACGGGGTATCAGGCGGTCGGGAATTCAGTTCGCAACTACTCCTTCTGAGACTCTGCCGGTCCTGTCAGGATCTGGCATCGTGCTGATTGCACGCAATGCGTGCAACGCCTTAAACTGGGCTGCAGTGGTTCTGGTGTCGAATGCGCGCCGAACTGTTGCAGGTCTTTTTCTGGTCAGACATTTCCGGTTCAAAACATGAAGAATCTGTCACCCTGTTGCTTACTGCTGCTGTTGTTCACGGCATCCTGCAATCCAGGAACTCCCGCAGGATCTGGTACGGCAGGTGGTAGTGTGGCCGTTCTGGCGGATGATCCGGCTGCAGTGGCGGCTCTGGAGCAGGCGGGATTCAGTCTGAAGAAGAATGCCGCTGGTGGCGTCACTGAAATCTCGGTTTCAGTTTCGGCCGACAAGGACTTGAACGCGGTTTCTGCGGCCCTGCAGCAACTGGCAGGGCTGCACAGTGTTACAGTAGCGCGTCTGGGCGGGCCTGGCCTGCAGGATGCAGCGATGCAGCCGTTGTCCAATCTGTCAGGTTTGAAGCGACTGGACCTGACAGACGCCTCCAGTCTGGGTGACGGAACTCTGCAAGTTGCCGGGGGGCTGGTCAATCTGGAAGCATTGATCCTGCGTCGCTCTGGTTTTACGGACGATGGCCTGCAGCATGTCAAATCGCTGTCAAAGCTGCGGGCTATCGACCTGCGGAATACCAACGCCACGGATGCGGGAATCGCACATCTGGCCGGAATGCAGTCGCTGGTGGATGTGCAACTGGAGAAATCCAAGGTGACGGATGCGTGTCTTCCTTCGCTGGCGAAGCTGCCGCTGAAGTCCCTGAATCTGAACTACAATACAGAGATCAGTGATACGGCGATGGCCGTGATTACCGGGATTGCAACTCTTGAACAGCTGCAGATGGAAGCGACTCGGCTGACAGATGCTGGTCTGCAGAATATTGGACAGCTGCGAAATCTGAAGCGGTTTGGCTGTCGGCTTGCGGATGTGACGGGTGTGGGAGTTGCGAAACTGGCAGAGTGTCAGGAATTAGCGCGTCTGGAGCTTCGTGAAACATCGCTGGATGATGACGGCCTGAAGGCCTTGAAATCGCTTTCAAAATTGTCATTTCTGGATATCAGTGAATGTCGTCTGGTAACAGCGGATGGAATTCCTGAGCTGGCAGCGTTAACAAGTCTGACCTATCTGGAACTGCGCGAGATCAAAAAGGTGCGTGATGAGTCATTTGCTCCTTTGGCAGCACTGGTGAATCTGACCGAGCTGAATCTTGAGGCGACTCGTATTACATCGGAATCAGTGCCAGTGTTGCTGAAGCTGCAGAAGCTGGAGCGTCTGCATCTGGCGGGTACGCAGCTGGATGATGCTGGTCTGGTGCAGCTTGGGCAGTTGCCAGCCCTGAAGTATCTGGATATTTCAAATCTGGAGGCTGCTGCTGAGACGGTGGAGAAGCTGCGAACAGCTCGACCGGGACTGGAGCTGAAAGTCAACTGAGTTCCGGAAGCTGTCGTTGAAGTGGTGCGTACAGACAATCGAAGCGAATCTGCAGAGAGAGCAGGCTGATGAGCATGGAAACTTCAGTAAGGACCGAGAGTGAGAGATTATTTCGGCGCGCGGCTGAACTGATTCCAGGGGGTGTAAACAGTCCGGCTCGAGCCTTTGGTGCGGTCGGTGGAACTCCGCCGTTCATGCGTCAGGGAGATGGCGCCTACCTGCAGGATGTTGATGGCAACCGATTCATCGACTATATCGGTTCATGGGGGCCGCACCTGTTCGGTCATCGGCATGCGTCGATTCTGGAAGCGATTCGCGGGGCACTTGAAATTGGTACCAGTTTCGGAGCTCCAACGGCTGCTGAGGGTGCACTGGCGGAACTTGTGGTTGGAATGGTGCCATCAATTGAGATGGTGCGGATGGTGAACTCGGGAACGGAGGCGACGATGTCGGCCATCCGGGTGGCTCGTGGGTTCACTCAGCGAAGTGGCATCATCAAGTTCGCTGGTTGCTACCATGGGCATGTTGACAGTCTGCTTGTAGCCGCAGGCAGTGGTGCTCTGACTCTGGGTTGTCCTTCAAGTCCGGGTGTGCCGGCGGGGGCTACCGCAGACACTCTGGTCCTGCCCTACAACGACACAGAGCAGTTGCGGCAGGCCTTTGCGATGAATGGAGACCGGTTGGCAGCGGTGATTATTGAGCCTGTTGTGGGAAATATGGGTTGTGTGATACCAACATCAGAGTTTCTGAGCGAGCTGCGACGGTTGTGTGATCATCACGGGACAGTGCTGATTTTCGATGAGGTGATGACAGGTTTTCGTCTGGCTGCTGGTGGTGCTCAGGAGTTGTTTGGTGTGAAGCCCGACATGACGACTCTGGGCAAGATTCTGGGGGCGGGGATGCCGGTAGGCGCCTACGGCGGGCGATCGGACATCATGAAGTGTGTTTCCCCATCGGGGCGTGTCTATCAGGCTGGAACACTTTCGGGGAATCCGGTTGCCATGGCTGCCGGCAGGGCGATGCTGGAATTGATCCGAGATCGTGCTCCCTATGCTCGACTGGAGCAACTGGGTGCGGGACTTGAGCGACAGTTTCGGCAGGCAGCCGATCGTGCCGGTATTCCTGTAACAATCAATCGAGTTGGCAGCATGCTGACTGTGTTTATGACGGATCAGCCTGTTACCGATCTGGAGTCAGCATCGCGGTCTGATACGCAGCGGTTTGCAGCCTGGTTCCATGGGCTGCTGAACCGTGGCATTTACCTGCCGTGCAGTCAGTTCGAGGCGATGTTCATATCAGCCGTGCACACTGACGAGGATATTGCAGCGACGGGAGCGGCGGCTGAGATCGCCTTCCAGCAGTTAGCTGGCATCTGAAGCAATCACAAAAAAAACGGCTCGCACCTGGCGAGCCGTCAGAAGATCACATTTCAGCTAACAGGACTCAGGGAGAGGCTGGAGCTGAATCGTCGTCATTGTTTGCTGCGATCACAAGGGCAGTTGTGCCGATGGCAATGCCAGCAACTGCAGCGATTGTGATAAAGGTGGTGTTGGTGCTGCCAACGACGCCGTCGGCAAACTGGCCGCGCACAACCTGCTCGGATTCAGTCACTGAAACCGTCTGCAGTGCACCCGTTGGAGCAGTGCCATTTTTCCACAGACGCAGGGAAGCCTGAGAAGAACCGACCGACAGTTCGTGGACACCACTGCGAACGCCGGAGATTACGAATCGACCTTCCGCTGTCGTCTTTGTTTCGGCGACCGGGGCACCCTGCCATGCAAGGCGAACCGGGGCGTTGGCAATTGGCGTGCCAGCAGGTGTCAGAACCTGACCCTGCAAAGTGCCGCGAGAACTGATTTCTACATCTCGGGCGATCGGGGTTCGGTTTCCTTCGAATGCTGAGGAAACGCCCGTCAGGAGCATGCCGATACAAGCCGCGATGCTGGCCATCCGATTCAGCAACGTATATTTTCGCATCTCAACGCCTTTGAAGTGAAATCTGTGGTGTGAACGGGCCTGTCCTCTGCTCCGTCCATGACACACCCTCACTAATTGTATCGGTCGAAGGATTGCCGATTCTGCAGTGGAGAAATGCTGAGATTTCAGAAAGGCCGGGAATCTCCTCGGCAGATTCTGCCGATTCAGCGGGAGTTGCGGGTGTCGCGTGCGGTTACTGGGGGGTATGATGAGAGTGGGGTGTTTTTCAGAAGATTTGCTGGTTTCGTGATGGTTACTGTGACATGGCAGCGGAGCGTCCGGATCAGACTCGACCAGTTGGCCGCGGATCCTCAGGGAATCCGGCCAACCGATTTTTGTCTGTGCACCGCGAACCGGACTATGAGCATCTTGCGGACGATGAGGACTTTCTGAAGGAATTGCGTCGCCCACGAACTCAGTATTTTCGCGACTCTGCTCGAACGATCATCTCCGAAAACGACAGTCCGGATGTTCCTTTCCGATACAGCCTGAATCCTTATCGTGGCTGTCTGCATGGCTGCAGTTACTGCTATGCCAGGCCGACGCACGAGTATCTGGGATTGAGTGCAGGGCTGGATTTTGAAACAAAGATATTTTATCGCGACGATGCCCCACGTCTGTTTCGTGACTGGCTGAATCGGCCTGCGTGGCATTGTGAAACGATTATGTTGTCCGGCGTCACGGACTGTTATCAGCCTGTGGAGCGTGATCTGCGGATTACTCGCGGTTGTCTTGAAGTCGCACTGGAAGCTCGGCAACCGGTCTCGCTGATCACAAAGAATGCTCTGATTCTCAGGGATCTGGATCTTTTGACGAAACTGGCGGAGCAGCAGCTGTGTCGGGTGGCGATCAGCCTGAGCACGCTGGACCAGTCCCTGACTCGTGTTCTTGAGCCTGCCTGTTCATCGCCTGCGGCTCGACTGGAGGCAATTCGGGGACTGTCGGAATGCGGAGTTCCGGTACATTTGATGACTGCTCCTCTGATTCCCGGTCTGACAGATGTGGATTTTCCTGAAGTGCTGCGATTAGCAGCGGCCGCCGGGGCTCGTTCCGCCGGCTACATTCTGGTGCGGTTGCCATTGACGGTTGAGCCTGTCTTTCTGGAGTGGCTGCAGCGGCATCGTCCTGACCAGCAGCAGAAGGTGCAGTCGCGATTACGGGCGATTCGAGGTGGAAAGCTCAGTCAGAGTGAGTTTCACGTGCGGATGCGGGGTGAGGGGGTGTTTGCGGAGCAGATTGCCGCGCTGTTTCGCCTGAATCGCAGAAAAAACGGGCTCTCGGAGCAGTTGTCGCCGCTGCGAACGGATCTGTTCCGTCCACCAACAGATTCCGCGGGTCAAAGAACCCTGTTTTGACAGTGGTTAGTGGATCTGGTCTGGCATTTTTCTGCTTGTAGGCACTATGATCAGCAGAATCTGCCGGAACGCACGGAAGCGAAACGCGGGAAGGTCGTCCGGCGACGACATGTGAGAACACGGCATGGATGCTTGTGGAATGGCTGTATTACGGGTGCTGACTGTCTGGACTGCGCTCGGGCTGTTTGCTGCCGCAGCTGAGCAGCATGAGACGGCAAATTTTGTCGTTACCGCTGCTGATTTGTCCACCGCGAGGGCCGTGGCGGAGGCGGCAGAAGACTGTCGAATTCGTCTGGCCGAACACTGGCTTGGGCGACGGATGCCGCGCTGGAGTCGTCCGTGTCGGGTCTCTGTCAACGTGGGTTCCATGGGGGCTGGTGGTTCGACGACTTTTCAGTTTGTGAATGGGGAGGTTCTGCACTGGCGGATGAATCTGCAGGGTAGTCTGGAGCGGATTCTGGATTCTGTCCTGCCTCATGAGATCAACCATACGGTGTTTGCCAGTTATTTTCGTCGACCGCTGCCGCGTTGGGCGGATGAGGGAGCGGCAACTCTGTTTGAGCACTCATCTGAGCAGGCGAAACAGCTGCATTTGCTGCAGTCAGTGGTGGACAAACCGGGGCAGCGTTTTTCGCTGGCCGAGTTGCTGAGGATGAAGGAGTACCCGACAGATTCGAGGCGCATGCTGATTCTGTACGCGCAGGGGTATGCGCTGGCAGATTTTCTGGTGCAGCAGCGTGGACAGACGGCGTATCTGAAGTTTCTGAGTGCTGCTGAGACGGATGACTGGGAGCAGGCAATTCGTGGTCATTTCGATCATGCGGGCGTGGAATCCCTCGAACGAAACTGGCTGGCATGGATACGAGCGGGGATGCCGAGGTTGAACCATGGAGAGCCCACAGTTGCAGAGCAGCTGGCATTACGTTCGGCGGGGAAAGTCAGAGGGAATTCCGCACAGGTCCCTGCAGCATCGAAGGCCGTCATTCGTTCGCAGACTCCGGAGAATTCACAATTTGCAGCTGGTCGGGAAAGCAAGCCGGAGGGATCCGTGTATTTGCCGAACGCATTGCCGGTGTCAGGCTCAAGGCGACAACTGCCGGGAAGTTCTGAGGGTGTTGGTGGGGCAGTAAAGGGTAAGATTTCGCAGGCGGTGAAGCCGGGGTATCGTGACTTTCGCCTGCAGGCCCCTGCGCCGCGGCCAAATCCGGCTCAAAGGTCAGCAATTGAGCGTTCTGAGGAGCAGTCGCCTGGTCGACTGGAGGGTTTCCGGCCCACGATGCACAGGGCGGGTAGCAGCAGTATCAGCGAAGGTGAGCCTGCAGGTGGCAGGGAGCGTGTGCCGCAGTGGGCTGGATTTCCCGGACAGCGACCGTTGTTCTGAGGACTGTACCGGCAATTGCGGAGACAGCTGACGAGGCCGAAACCTGGCCACTATTTCCCCCTTTTTGTCCGGGAAACCGATGCTGTCTGTGTTCAGCCCGATCTGTCCGATATACTGGGCGAGATTGCGGGTTTGCGCGGTCTTGATCTGCAAAAATCCCGTTTTTTCATTCAGTCTTCTGATGGCGATGATTCGGCAAGTGCTATGGCTCGTATTGCGATTCTCGGTGCGACCGGTTACACGGCGCTGGAACTGTTTCGGATTCTGTCGCGTCATCCGACGGCGCGGGTTGTTGCCGCTACAACTCGCCAGACCGACCGTCCTTTGATTTCGTCGATTCATCCGTCACTGACAGGCCTGTTCGACCTGCCCTGTGAGAATCTGACTCCGGAGGAAGTGGGCAGCAGTTGTGATATTGCCTTCTGCTGTTTGCCGCATACGGCCAGCATGGAAGCCGTTCCGAAGCTGCTGCAGGCTGGTTGTCGAGTTGTGGATCTGAGTGCAGATTATCGGCTGCGTGATCCGGCATCGTATCAGCAGTGGTACGGGCATCAGCACACAGATGCTGAGCGACTGTCGCAGGCGGTCTATGGTTTGCCGGAGATCTTTGGCCCGTTGATACCGCCGGCTTCACTGGTTGCCAATCCCGGTTGTTACACCAGCACATCGATCCTGGCACTGGCTCCATTGATTGCTGAAGGGCTGATTGATCCGCAGGGCATTGTGATTGATGCGAAAAGCGGTATCAGTGGTGCTGGTCGGACGCCTAAACTTTCGAATCTGTATTCGGAGTGCAATGAAAGTGTAACGGCCTACAGTATCGGCAATCACCGGCATACTCCTGAGATCGAACAGGTGCTGACTGACGTGGGCGGTCAGGCTGTGCAGGTCGCATTCAATCCGCACCTGATGCCGATGGATCGGGGGATTTTCTGTACAATTTATCCGCGTCTGCTCCGCTCAGGGACTCAGGCCGAACTGTTGTCATTGTTTCGACGATATTATGCCGGGCAGCCTTTTGTGCGTGTGGTGGATCATATTCCAGCGACGAAGGATGTGGCGTACACAAATTTCTGTGATATTACGGTGCGATTCAATCGCGACCAGTTGGTGGTGCTGGCGGTGATTGACAATCTGATCAAGGGTGCCAGTGGCGTAGCGATTCAGAATATGAATCTGCTGCTGGGGCTGGACCAGCGAACGGGGCTGCTGGGTTGCTGAGTATTCGGGTAACGGCTGTTAAGGTCGGGATAGAACGATGATTTGTATCAGTCTGGGGCGAACGCGGCATTCGTCCATGATGGAAGAGCACAAGGCGCTGGCGGAAAAGGGCGCTGAGCTTGTTGAGCTGCGTGTGGATTTCATGCGGAAGCGCCCGGACATCGGGCGACTTCTGAAGGATCGTCCGACGCCGGTGGTGGTAACCTGTCGTCGTAAGGTGGACCGAGGTCGTTGGTTTGGCACTGAGGAGCAGCGTCTTGCGATTCTGCGCGAGGCAATCATCGGTGGTGCTGAATATGTTGATCTGGAAGTCGATGTTGCCGGTTCCATTCGTCGTTATGGAAAGACGAAGCGGATTATCAGCTATCACAACTTCGACGAAACACCGCTGGAGCTGTTTGATATTTATCAGCGGATGCGAAAGCTGGATCCGGATGTGATCAAGATTGTCACGATGGCCAATTCGCCTGGTGACAATGTGCGAGTACTGGAGATGGTGGGGGCAGCGGATGTTCCAACTGTTGGCTTCTGTATGGGAGAGATGGGAACGCTCAGTCGAGTGCTCTGCGGGCGTTATGGTGCCCCGTTCACCTATGCAAGTTTCAGTCGTGAACGCGAAATGGCTCCGGGGCAGCTGAGCTGGGCGGAGGTGAGGAATCTGTTTCGCTTTGATCAGATCAACCAGCAGACGGTTGTCTTTGGTGTGATTGGTGATCCGATTGCTCAGAGCAAAAGTCCTTTGATTCACAATGCTGCCTATCGAAAGCTGGGTTTGAATGCCGTATATCTTCCGATTCGGATTCCTCAGGATCGGCTGCTGGAGTCATTGAAGGAGCTGGAGCGTCTGCAGGTGGCTGGTTACAGCGTGACGATCCCGCACAAGGAGGGGGTGCTGCAGTACGTGGATCAGATGGATGAAGCGACTGACCTGATGGGGGCGGCCAATACGCTGTTCAAACACGATGGCCAGTGGTGTGCCACCAACACGGATGCTCCTGCGGCGATCTCTGCGATTCAGGATGGCTTGCGGAAAGCGGGCAACATACCGGAACTTACGGCTCGGAAAGTCCTGATTCTGGGTGCTGGCGGGGCGGCTCGAGCTGTCGGCCATGCATTGCTGCAGCATGGCGCTGTTGTGACTCTGACAAACAGGTCTCGCGATCGCGGGAAATCACTGGCCTCCGAATTGGGTTGCCAGTTCACTTCCTGGGAAAACCGAGGCTCGGAAATCTGTGACGTGCTGGTGAACTGCACATCGGTTGGTATGCACCCGAACGTGGACGAGTCTCCATTCGAGCAGCACTGGCTGAGCGATAGTGCTCTGGTGTTTGACACGGTTTACAACCCGGAGCAGACTCTGCTGTTGAAGCAGGCTCGTGATCGCGGATGTCCCACGGTCAGTGGCGTGGAAATGTTTATTCGTCAGGCTGCTTTACAGTTTGAGCTGTTTACCGGGTACGAAGCGCCGGTAGAATACATGGCAGAGACTCTGCGTCGATCGAATGCGGCGGCTCGTACAATTGTCAGTCCTGATCAGACGGGTGGGTAGACCTGATGGTGATCAGTCTGATCGGTTATCGGGCCTCTGGAAAATCCAGCGTGGCACCCAGGCTGGCAGGTCGGCTGGGGTGGACGTGGGTGGACTGTGATCGTGCGATCGAGCAGCGGACGGGCACAACGATTCGGCAGATTTTTGAACAGTCGGGTGAGTCTGAGTTTCGGCGAATTGAATCGGAGGTACTGGCAGAATTGCTGCGTTGTCCGGAGCAGGTCATTGCGACAGGTGGGGGAGCAGTTCTGCTGCCGGAGAATCGAGATCTGATGAGGACGGCGGGTCCGGTGGTCTGGTTGCACGCTTCGGCTGAGACTCTTACGAAACGGCTCAGTCGAGAACGAGCGGCAGCCGGGCGTCCCAGTCTGACCGGGCGTCCGATTCACCTGGAAGTTGCGGATGTTCTTGCGATTCGTGAGCCATTATATCGACAGGCAGCAACTCTGACTGTGCATTCTGACGGCGAGTCCGCGGATCAGGTGGCTCGCCGGATCTTCAGACATCTTTCCAACGAGGTACGAAAGGGTCGGGGTGACTGATATGTCCGACATGCCTCGTGGATTTGTTCTGTTTTTCCTGTTCGTGCTGGGCTCCTGTATTGGCAGCTTTCTGAATGTCTGTATTCACCGATTTCCGGCGAAGCGTCGTTTGCGTGATCAGTTGTGGGCCTTGAACAGTCATTCATCCGGATGTCCCCGCTGCGCAACAGCGATTCAGTGGCGTGACAACATTCCGTTGCTGGGATGGTTAATGCTGAGGGGACGCTGTCGCAGTTGTCGTCTGCCGATTTCGATGCGTTATCCACTGGTGGAACTGCTGACGGCAGTTCTGTTTGTCGTGGTGTATCAGTGCGAGATGCCGGTGAATTTCTGGGGTGGTGTAGAGACGGCCGGTCTGTCAACCTTTGATGGTCCGCAAACAGTCGTGACTCTGCATTCTCCGGTGCTGTGGCTGCACGTGCGATATGGTCTGCATATTGCGATGGTCTGCTGTCTGATTGTGGCGACGTTTATTGACCTTGAGTTATGGATCATTCCTGACGGCAGCACCGTTCCGCTGATGCTGTTCGCGGTACTGGTGCACACGATCGTTGGTCAGTGCTGGATTGTGCCGTTGTGGTTTCAGGATGCCAGTATCGCCGCGACTCTGCGTTCGGTACTTCCGGAGAGCGTGAGTTGGCTGATGTTTATGTGGGATGCTGGTCCATTTGCAGCTCAGCAACCGCATCTGCACGGCTTTCTGGTCAGTACGGCGGGGCTCGTTGCCGGTGGGGGGATTGTCTGGCTGGTGCGTATCATCGGCGCATATGTACTGCGTCGAGAAGCGATGGGCTTTGGTGATGTTGTGCTGATGGCAATGATTGGCAGTGTCATTGGCTGGCAACCGGTGATTGTTGTGTTCTTTGCTGCACCTGTGCTGGCAATTGGCGTGGCGATACTGTCTCTGGTGCTGCGACGTCGTGATGAAATTCCCTATGGGCCGTGGCTCAGTCTGGCAGCATTACTGCTGCTGTTGTTGTGGAACAATGTCTGGCCCATGGCTGAACGTATCTTCGATATGGGGCCGTTTTTGCTGCTGATGGGGCTGGTGATGACGGTGCTGCTGTATGCGACACTGCATCTGATGCAGCTTGTTCGCAGGCTGCTGGGGATGTCCGCTGAACCTGATGTGCAGGCGTTGGAGGACGATGGGATTCCTATGTTATATCCGGCGGAGCGGAGTGATCCGACGGCCGGGTTGTGGGATCGCTCACTGTGGCCGGGTGTTCGGTCGGGACAGGGGTTGTCACAGAGTTATGGTTGGCGCCGTGGGGGTGGTCCATGAAGAAAGAGCAGGCCAGGCGGTGGCTGCAGCAGTGGCTGAAGCATCAGCAGCAGGTGACGAAGGCGTCTGTTCTGGGCCTTGCCGGACTGGCTGCGGGCGCATGGCTGCTGGAATTGGGGCTGACGACAGTTATTACCTATGTGGGATTTCTGCGCAGTTGGGGGCTGGCGACGTTGGTGAGTGGTGGTGTTCTGGGGCTTGTTCAGTGGTTGACATTACGGCGTATTGCTGAGCATCTTGGTGATCGACAGGCGTCCGGGGCTGAGCAGAATGCTGAGGCAGCCGAGTATCGACTTGCGCAACCGTTGAGTGCCGTCTGGATGTATGCCTTTGGCAGTATGGATACGGATCTTTCGTGGCAGGAAAAACTGGTGGCGGTGTTGTGTATGCCGCAGCGTCTGACTGCTGCTGCGGTCTTTACGAAGCAGCGAATGCAGGAACTACAGCAGTTGAATACTGATGTTTGTGCAGCTGTGATTCGGCATTTGTATCGTGAGGCGGAACGAGTGGAGATTTCAGAACTGGCTGCGGAACTGCAGTTGCGGAATCCGGTTGCAGCGATTCGTGAAGTTTCGCTGATCGACGGCGTACTCCTGTTGACTCGTAGAAATGCGGGTCTTAGTCTGGCTGGACGCCTTGCCGAGAACATTGCAGAGTGGCTGCAGGGGGACACTGGTTCTGGTGATACGGGCGCGGGACGCAGTTGAGCAGATAAGGGATATGGATACATCTCAGCAGGCTTCTGATGTAAACGCTGCGGTACCGTGGAATGCGGCTCGTCCGCAGCGTTTTCTGCAGGGGCCTCAGTCACGCTGGCGCGAACTGGTGATGCTTGTGCGGGCTTTCAGGGAAATGCTGCGCGGGTTTCGGCATCTGCATTTTGTGGGACCCTGTATTACTGTGTTTGGGTCGGCCAGATTTCCAGAGACGCACCGTTATTACCAGCTTGCTCGTGAGGTGGGTGCGGCGATAGCAGCCGAGGGCTTTACGGTGATGACGGGTGGTGGACCGGGCATCATGGAAGCGGCCAACCGAGGCGCGCGGGAAGCCGGTGGGCGAAGTGTTGGTTGCAACATCCAGCTACCGTTTGAGCAGCAGCCGAATCAATGGCTCGATGAATTCGTCGATTTTCGGTACTTTTTCATTCGTAAGCTGATGCTGGCGAAGTATTCGTATGGCTTTGTGGCGTTGCCCGGTGGATTTGGCACGATTGACGAGTTGTTTGAGATTCTGACCCTTGTGCAGACTCGAAAAATCGAAGCATTTCCGATTGTGCTGGCTGGGTCAGACTACTGGAATCCGCTGCTGGCCTATTTGCGCAACACGATGCTGGTGGACGGGACAATTTCGCCCGGGGATCTGAATCTGTTCACGGTCAGTGATGATCCCGTCGCCATCGCTCAGGTGCTCAGCCGGACAGCTCGATCGCAGTTTGGGCTGCGGGATCGGGTGACGCGACCTCGCTGGTGGCTGTTTGAGCGAGCAATTTCTTCCGGAAACAGTGGCGGGGCGGGTACGGACCGCTGAATACTGGTTCCAGCGGTGTCTGAAGTTCAGATTCTCGCGAACTGACAGGTTGCAGTCTGTGTCATATTGAAATCCGGATCGCAGCATGCGAGGATACGGGTAGGTGCAAATGCGAGAGTGGCGAAACTGGCAGACGCGCTGGATTTAGGATCCTGTGCCTTCGGGCGTGGGGGTTCAACTCCCCCCTCTCGCACCTTTTTTTGCCGATTCGGTCAGTGAATCTACCGGCGGATTCAATTCAGTGTCCGTGCCGGTCAATGAACTCAACGATCGGCGTGCTGTCTTCAAGTCCATGAGTATGTGCTACTCCGGGCTTGATGATCACCTCCATTTTGCCTCCCAGTGCCCGGTATCGCTGTTGCAGCAGCAGCGTGTTTTCCTGAATTGGAACAATGTCATCTGCATCCCCGCTGACATGCAGCAGTGGGATGCCGGCAGCAGCCAGTGGCTGCAGTTGATCAACAGGGCTCAGGGCTTTCTGCACCAAAGTCTGCTCATCCGTCATCCTGTAAACAGCCAGCAGTTTCTGCACTTCGGCATCGCTGCGTTTACCGGTCCCCTGGCCCAGGGGCCAGCTGCGCAGATCACAGACTGGTGCATCACCGAAGATGCATGAGACTTTCTGGGGGTTGGCTGCAGCCCAGTTATAGCAGTACAGTCCTCCGCGGCTGGTGCCGACGAGGGCTGGTCTGGGGCCAAGGCCACATTCTTCGGTCAGTTTTCGGTAAACAGTATTCCAGTGACTGATTGCTGCTGGTGCTCCGAACAGATCACTGCACCTTGTGTAGACGATGTGAAACCCTCGCCCCAGCAGAGCAACGTCCGGGACGGGCTTGTGTCCAAAGAATTCACCGTGCCAGACCCATGGATGATCGGCGGCCGGTTGTCGGGGGATGATGACGGTAACGGTGTGTTCGTTCACGTGGAAATCGGAACGTACAAAGCCGTTCCACGTGCTGCGTTCACCCGGGATTTCGGCTGCTGTCAGGGTGTGTTCAGCAGTGATGAGCAGCAGGATCAGGGTCAGGATGGTTGAAGGTCTGAGCGTCTGCATCTGATAGCCCCTGAAGAATTGGATTCTGAATCGCATTGAGTATTGCGAAAGGCGGGATGAATTGCGAATGAAATTGTGTGCTGTGCTTTGCGTGCGGGAATGGGTAGGGTAAAACAGCGGTTTTGACAGCATCTGGATTGCAGAGCACTGTATGAGCGGATTTTTTGCGGGATATCGTACGTTTTTCCGACAGTTTCGAGAGCAGTTTGAGACGACCGGGGCAATTGCTCCGAGCAGTCGTTTTCTGGCGAAATCGATGACTCGTTTTGTCGCTGCTCGTGATTCAGCGTCCGGCCCTGTACGTATACTGGAGATTGGACCGGGGACAGGTCCGGTGACGGACAGCATTGTGAGGCTGCTGCGTCCGGGTGATGTGTTTGATCTGGTGGAACTGAACGGGGAGTTTGTTCGAATTCTGCAGCAGCGATTTGAGACGGAGTCTGCGTGGGCAACTGTGGCTGCTCAGAGCCGAATCGTGCAAATGCCGGTTCAGCAGTTCGTTGCTGATGCTCAGTATGATTTCGTGATCTCGGGGCTGCCTTTGAATAATTTTCCGGCGGCCCTGGTGCGAGAAATCACGGAGGCTTATTTTCGACTGCTCAAGCCTGGTGGTGTATTGAGCTACTTTGAATACATGTATGTGCGTCCGTTACGTCGGTTGCTGACGTTCGGGGCTGAACGCAGGCGGATTGTGGAGATCGACGAGATTCTGGCGGAGCATTGTCGACGCTGTCGGATTGGTCGTGACAGTGTCCGGCTAAATCTGCCTCCGGCGTGGGTACAGCATCTTCGCCGAGTTTCCTGAGTGCCAGCGGGCCTGGTGCCGGACTGTCAGCGATTGAGAATCATCTGATAAACCTCGCGAATTCGAGCTGTCATGTATTCGTGTCGAAACTGCTGAGTAAACAGTTCACGACCGCGATTTCCAAGTGCAGTTCGCAGTTCTGAGTCTCTGCCAAGTCTGATCATGGCACTGGCCAGCAGAGACGTATTGCGGTGCGGGACAAGGCATCCTGTGACGCCTTCGATACAGACTTCGGGTGTACCATCAATATCGAATGCGACGACTGGTTTTCCTGCCAGTAATCCCTGAGGAACAACGCGAGGCAGCCCTTCCCAGTCGCTGGTATGTACAACGATGTCCATTGCGTGGATGAACTCAGGTACCTGTTCCGGAGGCACGAGGCCGGTGAAGACGAAGCGGTCTGTCAGGCCCAGTTGTTGAATTCGGTTCTGATAGGTTTGTCGCAGGCTGCCATCACCAACCAGCAGAAATCTGGCTTGGGGAATTGCAGCAGCGACGGCTGCTGCGGATTCGATCAGGTAATTGTGTCCCTTGAGGTTGAACAGTCGACCGACTTTGCCGAATACGATGTCGTCTTCCTGCAGATTCAGTCGCTTGCGGATTTCGTGGGGAGGGACGGCGGGCTGAAGAAACCGGTCCACGTCCATACCGCTGTAAATGGTGGTGAATTTTTCAACCGGCGCAATTCCTGCCTGTACGTATTGGCGAGTCATCGCATCACAGACAGAGATGAAGTGAGAGCACCAGCGAGCGGCCAGTTTTTCAGCCTGTCGATAAGCGAAGTGCAGCGGGGCAGGTTGGCCGAAGTGGAAGGCTGCGCCGTGAATCGTGTGGACGGCAGGAATTCTCAGCTGGTGTGCGGCGAGTCGTCCGAGGATCCCGGCTTTTGAGCTGTGGGTATGGACAATCTGCGGCTGAAATTGTGCCAATGTGCGGCGGATGGCCCGCAGTGCCAGAAAATCCTGCAGTGGATTGAGGCTGCGAATCAGTTCCGGGAGAACGATCAGGTTGAGTCCACGCTGGCGGGCCTGACGTTCCAGCGAACCCTCAGGTCCTGCCCCGGGACCGGTGATCAGGCACACCTGGTCGTTGAACAGGTGGTGCTGGTCATCAACATTGAAGAGTGTGTTTTCCTGAGCGCCGCCGATGATCAGCCGAGTGATGACGTGAGCTGTGCGCATAGGAACGGGCGGTGAACCGAAGATTTGTAGGGACGGGGTCTGCAGGGAAGTCAGCAGATCGCCTTTCAGAATAACGGGCGTGCACAGTGATACTGTGACGAGATCGCTCGCTTTTCGCACAGTTTCCCGGTTTTTTCTCGAGAAAATCGGGGAAACAGGGCCGGTATTGGGGTGCGGGCAGGAGTCCGATCTTGACCGAATTTCAGAAAAACAACAGAGTCAGTGGGGGAGTTTCTGGTGCTGTTGACGGAAGAGTTCTGGCCATGGAAGGCTGGTGTTGGATGAATCTTCGCCGTTGGGGTGCAGGTCTGCTGATTGGCGGTTACCTGCTGCTGCTGTGCTGGGGAGTTATCGGGCATGCTCTGAAGATTCCGGCTGCGGGCAACACACTGGGATATTTTGTCGTGTGGGACATGTTCTGCGGCTGGCAGGCTTTTGATAATCGCACGCATTTCATAGCTGAGGACTCAGCGGGAAATTATTACCGCCTGCAGGAGCCCTGGGGGGCATTCCAGCCATTCGGTCATGTGGATCGGGTCAACTATGATGTGAGCAACCATCTGGCTCCAAAGCACATTCGCAACGTGTTGACGCACACAGAGCATCCGCAGATTGATCGTGTTTACGTTGTTCAGGAAGTCTGGCCGAAGCAGTTCAATGTGCCGGACCGGCTATGGAGCAATTATTTTCATGAGCCAAAGGATCAGCAGTCATATTTCAATCTGCGGGCCATCTGCGCTGCAGACGGGTCGTTGATTGAATCGAATCCTGACTGGTACGTGGCACAAGGGTTGAAGTCGATTGCTGATAACCCACGTCTGCGGGAACAGTCGCAGGGAGCCCTGCCGTTTTACAACACATTTTTCAATCCTCGGGCTGCTGCGGACTCAAATACTTCATTTTCAGCAGTGGATAATGGTTTGACCAACTGACATTCGGCAGCGGACCGTTTCAGCAGTACACGGCAGGGAGAAGCACATGTCCGGTAAGTCGCATCTGAGATCGCTGATGGAATCGACGGAACGATTCTTTTTTGCGGAAGAGTCACCGTACGGTCTGGCTCTGGTACGAATGTGTCTGCCGACCGTCGCGTTGATTCCGATGGTGCGACGATTCTTTCGGGTTCGTGAACTGTATTCCGCGGATGGTTGTCCTCAGCAGCTGGCGGAACTGTTCGGCAATGGTCGTCTGCTGCCCGAATTGCCGGGGCCTGTAGCTGCGGCGTTATACGGGCTGATGCTGTTTGCTCTGATCTGCGGTGTTTTTGGTTTCCGTACACGACTTTCGTTTCTGATTGGTGGCCTGCTTTATATTTATTTCAACATGCTTGATGCGATCGGGACGATGACCAAGTATTCGGTCATTGCTTCCCACGTACTACTGATCCTTGCGATTTCGAATGCCGGGGCAGTGTGGTCTGTGGATGCGGTCCTGCGACGCAGGAAGCGTACTGATGGCACCGCCGCATTTCCGGTGCGAGTTCCCGTATGGCCGGCTCGTCTGATTCAGATTCTGTTTGCCGCGATCTACTTTGGCTCTGCGATTACCAAGGTGCAGACCCCTGAGTTTTTCAGTGGGGAGCAGATGCGGTACTGGCTTGTGAGTAACTGGAACTGGCCGAATCCGATTGGTGAGATGATGGCTCTCTCGCCCGCACTTCTGATGATCAGCAGTTACATCACGGTGGTCTGGGAAGTGACGTTTCCGTTTCTGGCGTGGCGTCCACTGGGGCGTTATGCGGCGCTGGGGATTGGTGCGGCTTTCCACATCATGACCATTTTCTTGCTGGGGCTCTGGATTTTCCCATTCATCTGTACGACCTGTTATCTGGCATTTCTGCAGGAGGGTGATATTGCGGCGATCCGAATCCTGCTGCGGCGTCTGCGACTGCAGTTTCACTGGGCAGGTGTGCCTCGGATTCTGGCGGCATCACTGCTGGAGCGACGGCCGGCCATGGTACCGCTGGCTGGCATCTGGGCGGTGGCCGGGATTGTGGTTGTTGTTGGTTCCGTGGAAGCAGACTATCGACTGGACGTGTATGGGATTCGTCGTCATGGTGCTCCAATGGCTCTGCCATCTATGGATACGACCCTGGCGCGTCAGATGATTAATTCGCGTCCGACTCTGCGAGAAAAGGATAAGTACTTTTCGTTTGATATTGGCAGTATGGTGATGGCCGGGCAGTTGGCCAATCGACGTTCAGAGTTTGAGACAGGCGATGTGATCATTGCTCAGTGCAATCTGAATCCACCTCATGAGGATCTGTGGGTGGAGTGTGTGATTCAGGATGAGCAGGACCGGGTGATCGATGTGGCCGGTCAATTCGTTACTCGTGATCAGTTATTTGCAAAGTTCAGCTATCTGACAGCTGACAAGCTGATTCCGGGCCGATACTGGGTTGTACTGAAAAGTTCCGGTCAGGAGGTCTCTCGCAGGCCTTTCGAGCTTTCCGGGGACGCAGCGGTGGAGCGGCCTGAGGAGGGGACTCTGGCGAACTGATTTCCCGGAGTGCGTGATCCGGCGGTAAATTTGGTAACGCCGGACTGTGCTGCTGAAAATCGTGCTGGCAGAGGCTATTCTGCGGAGCGTTCGGGCAGGCAGGTCGAGATCTTCGACGCTGTGCAGTGGCTCGTACGATATTTCGCTTCTGGCAGCATGACAGAGAATATCCATGTCCTCCGCATCCTCTTCGGCCTGTTATGTGGGAAGTTTCGATCCCATGACTCTGGGCCATCTTGATATCATCCGCCGGGCTGCGCGGATTTTTGGTCAGGTGACGGTTGGCATCGGTATCAATCCGGATAAGAACTCCCTGTTTTCGCCCGCTGAGAGGCTGACTTTATGCCGTGCGGCTGTGAGTGATCTGCCGAATGTTGAGGTGCGCGGTTTTGATGGTCTGGCGGTGGAATTTGTTCGCAGCTGTGGCAGTCGTATCCTGCTGCGGGGCGTGCGTACGCTGTCGGATATTGAGACTGAGTTTTCGATGACGCTCACGAATCGAGTCCTTGATGATGAGATTGAGTCGGTCTTTTTGATGTCCGATGAGCGATTTGCACACATTTCCAGTTCCCTGATCCGACAGATTGCGAAAATGACTCGGGATCGGGTGCAGGATCGATTGAAGGATTTTGTTCCGGAGCCGATTATCGGGCCTTTGATTCGGCGAATTCAGGAACTGGATGCAGTTGGTTGAGTGATTTCGTCAGTGTTCAATTCGGGAAGATACAGTTATGGTGAAGACGGCCTCGACAATGCTGCCTCTGGGAACGCAGGCACCGGATTTTTCGCTGCCAGGTACTGATGGTCGAATGGTTAGCCGGGCGCAGTTTGCGGGTCGGCCTTTGTGTGTTGTGTTCATGTGCAATCACTGTCCATTTGTGGTGCACATCCGGTCTGCGCTGGCGCAATTTGCTGTTGAATATGCGGCACGTGGTGTTGCTGTCGTGGGGATCAGCAGTAATTTCGTGGGGTCGCATCCGCAGGATGGTCCTGAGCAGATGAAGTTGGAGTCTGCGTCGGCGGGTTACAATTTCCCGTACCTGTACGACGAGACTCAGGAGGTGGCGATGGCGTATCGAGCAGCCTGTACTCCGGACTTCTTCCTGTTTGACCGTGATCATTCGCTGGTTTACCGCGGGCAGTTTGATGCAAGTCGGCCTGGGAATGGTGTTGCTGTGACGGGCGCTGATCTGCGAACTGCGTGCGAAGCGGTGCTGGCAGGTCGGGAAGTATCCGGCGAACAGCGTCCGAGTATCGGCTGCAACATTAAGTGGAAGCCGGGAGCAGAGCCGGGGTATTTCACTGGAGCCGCGGCAGGTTGAAGTTTCAGTGTCCCTCGGTGTACTCGTGGATGCTGGACCTGTTACACTGCTGCTTCAGCCTGCTGAGAGTGAGATCAGAGGCGATTGATTCCTGGAAAGTGAGTTTCAAAATGGCTTCTGTAACGTCTGCTGGTCTGAAGGTCCTGCATGGTCTGCTGCACCAGTTGGCGGAGGCGGAAGCGGGTCTGCTGGAAGGTCCGCGGCGTGTGGCAGTGGCTGACCGACAGGTGGCTGCGGGTGAACAGCAGGTTGAGCAGCAGAAGCAGGCAATCAAGGACGCACGGCGGACGGCTGACGAAGCGAACCTGAGGCTGCGTTCGAAAGAATCAGACATCCTGAAACTGGAAGGTCAGCTGAACACGGCCTCGTCCAACAAAGAGTACGACATCATCAAGGGCCAGATTGTTGCGGCGAAGAAAGACCGCGGTGAGATTGAGGAAACTGGTCTGCTGGGTCTGGAAGCCGTTGATGAGGCTCAGCGGCGTCTGAAGGAGATTGAGGCCGAGCTGCAGAAGCGTCGACAGCAGGCTCAGGCGGTAAAGTCAGAGTATGAAGTTCTGAAGCCAAAACTGCAGGCCGGTATTGAATCGCTGCAGCAGCAGATTTCTGAAGCAGAAAAGGTGATTCCGGGTTCAGAGGCAGCGACGTGGAAACGTCTGCGTCTGGCTCATGCAGCAACAGCGATGGCTCCATTGGAGGACGACTTCTGTTCAGCCTGCAGTACTCGGATTACAAGCCAGGATATGGTTCGGATTCGGACTGGAGTGTTTGTGTACTGCCGTGACTGCGGTCGGGCATTGTATGAAGCATGACAGGTGACGGGACAGTGGGTTCGAGATCCGCGATGGGTGTGCCATGTGAGTCATTTCCAGCTGGTGCCTGTGCGCTGACGCTGGCTGGTTGCAGACTGCTGTTGCTTGCAGAGCATGCGGTCTGGGATCCGGCGGCAAAAGTTGTGATGGTCAGCGATCTGCATCTGGGTAAGGAGGCTGTGTTTCGCGACTCGGCAATCCCTGTTCCCGATCAGACGGACAGTACACTTGCCCGGTTGACGGGGGTGTTAAGTGTGACCGGGGCGGATCGATTGATTATTCTTGGCGACCTGCTGCATGCTCGCCGGGGGCGTTGTCTGCAGATGTTTGAGCAGGTCGCGGAGTGGCGTCGGCGACACGCCGGCCTGCGAATTGACCTTGTGCGTGGCAATCATGATCTGGCGGCCGGTGATCCTCCGGCAAACTGGCAAATCAGTTGTGTGCCGGAACCACAGAATCATTCCAGTCTGTGCTTATGTCACGATCCGGAGTCCTGTGATGGTGTGGGAATGGCGGGGCATCTGCATCCTGTTGTGAGACTGCG
>CAXBSH010000031.1:0-28417 GCA_963977705.1 uncultured Planctomycetaceae bacterium | reverse complement strand
AGACGGCGACTCCAGCGAAGATACAGGCAGGTTCGCCCACTGACTTCACTCGACGCCCCACGGTGCCGCATGTCCCGATTTCCCTGCCAACTGACTCGACGCGAACTGGTCTGGCAGATGGGCGGCGGATTTACCGGTGTCGCTCTGGCTGCACAGCTGCAGCAGGACGGTTTTTTTCAGAATCTGCAGGCCCGGGAAGTCGGTGTCAGCCCACTGACACCTCGGCAGACGCATTTCCCCGCGAAAGCCAAAGCCTGTATTTTTCTGATGATGAATGGTGCCCCCAGCCAGGTCGACACATTCGACTACAAACCGGCCCTCGAAAAATACGCCGGACAACCTCTGCCACCAGGGCGAAAGTACATCAACTCCGGTGGCCGTCGTGTCGGTTTTCTGACACCCGCCTTCCGCCGTTTTCGTCCGGGCGGAGAAAGTGGCCTGCTGATTTCCGACTACTTCCCGAATGTCCGCCGGCACGCTGACAAGCTGGCCGTGATCCGTTCCTGCCACACCGACAGTCATGCTCACGGTTCGGCACTTGTGGCCATGAATACCGGCAAGACCTTCATTGGCCGTCCCAGCCTTGGTTCGTGGTGCGTCTATGGCATGGGGACAGAGAATCAAAGTCTTCCCGGCTATGTGGTGATCCTTGATCGTCGTGGAGGCCCGATCAGCGGACAACCCAACTGGTCCAGCGGTTTCATGTCGGCCGCATGGCAGGGAACTCTGTTTCGTCCGATCGGCAATCCGATTCTTGACCTGAAAGGCCCGCCGCACGTCACTGCCGAAGTGCAGCGATCCGAACTTTCTCTGCTGCAGAAGCTGAATGAGCAGCACCTTGCAACACGTCCGGGTGGCTCGGAACTTGCCGCGCGCATTGCATCCTACGAGCTGGCGTGGCGGATGCAGTCAGCAGCCCCCGAGGCCGTGGACCTGTCTCAGGAGACTTCCGAAACGCTGAAACAGTACGGAGTGGGCAGTGAGCCGACCGACGAGTTCGGGCGGAACTGTCTTGTAGCCCGCCGACTGGTGGAACGTGGCGTCCGTTTTGTGCAGCTGTATTCCGGTGGTGGTCATCTCGAAGAAACCTGGGACGCTCACGAAAGCATCGAAAAGAATCACGGGCGACATGGTGCGGAAGTTGACCAGCCCATCGCAGCTCTGCTGCAGGACCTTGAACAGCGTGGTCTGCTGGAAGAAACCCTGATCGTGTGGGGCGGTGAATTCGGTCGGATGCCATTCAGTGAAGGCCCCAATGCTCCCGGACGCAACCATAACCCCTATGGATTCTCCATGTGGCTGGCGGGGGGGGGTGTCCGCGGCGGAATGTCGTGGGGTGCAACCGATGATTTCGGGTTTGAAGCAGTGACGGACCGCGTGCATCTGCACGACCTGCACGCCACCATCCTGCACCTGCTTGGTTTTGACCATACTCGTCTGACGTGGTTCCATCAGGGCCGCGATGAACGACTCACGGATGTCTTTGGAAATGTTGTCACCGGAATCCTTGCCTGACGACACGATATACTCGGATCGATGACCCATATGAATCACCTGACAAGCCTGCGACTGAGCTTCGGATTTCTGCTGTTGTGTCTGGCCTCACCGCTGGCAGCTCAGGAGCTGGTGTTCAACCGCGATATCCGTCCTCTGCTTTCCGACAACTGTTTCCAGTGTCATGGACCTGATGCAGCCAAACGCCAGGGCGGGCTGCGACTGGATCAGTCAGATGCTGCACAGCACGGTGGTGCATCGGGCCCGGCAATTGTTCCGGGCCGTCCTGACGAAAGCCTGCTCGTTGAGCGGATCAATTCGACGGACCCCGATCTGCAGATGCCCCCTGCCGATTCCGGACGATCGCTGACCGCCGCACAAAAGGCACTGCTGCAGCAGTGGATCAAAACGGGGGCCGTTTATCAGCCGCACTGGGCCTTCGTGCCTGTGCAGCGACCGAGCGTCCCTGAGGCACAGCCCGCCTGTGCTCCGATCGATGCGTTCCTGCGGCAGAAGCAGCAGGCCGCCGGACTGCAACCAGCCCCGGAAGCCGATCGAACCACACTTCTGCGACGAGTCACTCTGGATCTGACCGGGCTTCCGCCAACGCCCACAGAACTTGACAACTTCCTGAACGATTCCTCGCCCGAGGCATGGGAAACCGTAGTGGACAGACTGCTGCAGTCACCTCGTTACGGCGAACGAATGGCCCAGCAGTGGCTGGACTTTGCTCGCTACGCTGACAGCAACGGATTCCAGGTCGATTCATCACGCCAGATGTGGGTCTGGCGTGACTGGGTCATCGATGCATTCAACAACAATCAGCCGTTCGATCAGTTTACCATCGAACAGCTGGCCGGAGATCTGCTGGAGCAGCCCACTCAGGAGCAGATTATTGCCACGGGCTTCAATCGCAATACCCGCCTGAATGGTGAAGGGGGCCGAATTGCGGAAGAGTGGTTTGCCGAGACGGTGATTGACCGAGTTGAAACTGTGGGCCTGACCTGGCTGGGACTCAGCCTGAACTGCTGTCGCTGTCACGATCACAAGTATGACCCGCTCAGTCAGAAAGAATTCTACCAGTTGTTCGCCTACTTCAACTCGATTGAAGAATCGGGGGTCCTGGACAGTGAGGGTGGATCACCGGGGCAGGGCAACAGCCAGCCCGTGCTGCAGGTTCGCACCAAAGCCCTGAATGCCGAACTACAACAGCTTCAGCAGACTGTCGACGCGGCGCGACAGCAGGTGGAGGCAGCCCGACTCACGGCGTCCGAGCGAATGGCCGCATGGGAAACAGAGACACGTCGCCGCCTGCAGTCCGAAGAGCCAGCGTGGCGACAGCTGGCCATCAGTTCGGCTGTCAGCAAAGGCGGTGCTGAACTGACACGACAATCGGATGGTTCATGGCTGGCCAGCGGCAAAAACCCGGAATTCGATGAATACGAATTCGAAGCTCCGCTGACCGGCAACAGTCTCACAGGCCTGCTGCTGGAGTGTTTTCCGGATGAACGCCTGCCCAACAGCAGTCTCGGGCGTTACAGTAACGGCAATTTCGTACTGACTGGTGTGCTGGCTGAAATCAGAGCTCCGGGACTGACGCAGCCAGTCGTTCTGGAATTCAGTCGCGCTGTTGCCGACTACGAGCAACAGGGTTACACAGTCAGTCAGGTGCTTGAAGAAAAAGATCGCCAGCGCAGAAATCGTCGTGGCTGGGCTGTCGATGGACCAACGCGTCGTGAGATCTGCCGGGCCGTGTTTGCCGTCGCTGCGCCAGTTGCCGTGCCGGAAAATGCCACACTGCATGTCACCCTGCGACATGATGCCATTACCGGTCACAACATCGGACGACTGCGGTTGTCTGCATCGTCCTTGCCTCCGGAGACGTTGACACCTGCCGGAGCCTCCTTTCCGGACGCCATTCGTGCGATCCTGATGGCGGAGCAGGGCAGTCGCACAGAGGCCCAGCAGCAGCAGCTTGCGCAATACTTCGCCGCTTCCGGCGATGCTGTCGTGCGACAGGCCGAGCAGGCTGTGAAAACAGCCGAACAGGCAATGCAGCAACGTCAGACAGCCTTGCCAATTGTGATGGTCATGAAAGAACGACAGCAGCCACGGGAAGCGCGAGTTCTGATTCGCGGACAGTACGATCGGCCAGGGGACGTGGTACCTCGTGGAGTTCCAGCCATTCTGCCGCCGCTGCCAGCCGATCAGCCGCAGAACCGCCTTGGATTCGCACGCTGGCTGGTCTCCAGCCAGCATCCTCTGACTTCCCGCGTCTGGGTAAACAGAGCGTGGGAACGCTTTTTTGGCATCGGAATTGTGCGGACCACGGAGAACCTTGGCTCGCAGTCCGAATGGCCCGTACATCCGGAGCTGCTGGACTGGCTGGCAGCCGAATTCATGCAGCCAACGCAGATTCAGCGGGTTGCCGGACAACCGGTCCATCCATGGGATCTCAAGGCACTGGATAAGCTGATTGTGATGAGTGCTGCATATCGCCAGAGTGCGCGCGTCGATAGTCAGCAGGATCCAGAGAATCGCCTTGTGGCACGTGGCCCCCGCTTCCGACTGTCCGCGGAAACACTGCGAGATCAGATGCTGTTTCTCAGTGGACTCCTTGTGGAGCAGCAGGGTGGTCCATCGGTTCGGCCCTACATGCCGGAAGGCGTCTGGGATGAAACCAGCCGATACGGGGACCTGCGTGGATACAGAGCAGATATGGGAAGCGGACTGTATCGCCGCAGTCTGTACACCATCTGGAAACGGACTGCTGCCCCCCCGAACATGACGCTGTTTGATGCTCCGAATCGCGAGGTCTGCACGGTGAAGCGATCCCGCACCAACACGCCCCTGCAGGCACTTTCACTGCTGAATGAAACCACGGCCGTGGAAGCGTCTCGGAAGCTGGCCGAACGAATTCTGAGGGATGGCGGAGCGACAGATCGCCAGCGTCTGGCATGGGGCTTCCGCCTCGTGACGGCCCGCCTGCCAGCGGAAACCGAGCTGCAGTTGCTGGAAACCGGACTGCAACAGGATTTGCAGAGCTTCACGGCCGCTCCGGAAGAGGCACAGAAGCTGCTGACCGTGGGAGCCACACCCGCTGCCAAAGACCTGCCGGCACAGCAACTGGCGGCATGGACACTGACAGCCAATGTGCTGCTGAATCTGGATGAAGTGATCAGTCGTTGAGAGTGGCGATTGGGCATGTTGCCAAAATGCAACATCCCGGAACACTCCCCGGTGTTTTTCCCCAGTCGGAGTGCTGCAGCAAAAACTTCTGGAATTCAGTGGGCTGACGTTGTAGGTTTTTGGTGGAAATCGGCCGGGCACTGTCCGGCTTTGAATTGCGCCGCCTGACAAGGCGGCTCACCTGAACACTGTTCCCGACTGAGGCAGCCAATGGATCCGATGAATCTGGTAAATATCGTCTGTATCATGGGATTCACGGCTGTGTCGGCATTTATGGACCTGCGTGAACGCCGAATCCCGAACAAGCTGACCGGGTTATTCTTTGTGACGGGACTGCTGTTTCAGATTGTGATTGCATTTCAATTTGGTCCTCGCAGTCTGCTTTCACCATTGCTGGCGTCTGTGATCTCGCTGGTCATTCTGGGGGGCATGTGGATTGCAGGTGGTGTGGGTGCGGGCGACGCCAAACTGATGGCTGGGCTGGGCATGTGGCTGGGGCTGCAGAACACGCTGTACGTGATGCTGGGCAGCCTTTTGATGTCCCTCATCCTGTTGGTATCGCTGCAGATCCTGCGAAAAATGCGAATTCGCACGGGTGTTCTGCTGGTCCCTGTGCGAACTCCGGGCAAAGCAACGGGTACAAAGGTTCACAAGGGAATCAAGTTGAAGCGTGGGATTCCCTATGCTGTGGGCGTGTGTCTTTCCACATGGGCATTCGTAGCGTTTCGTGCAATTCTGCCGGCTTTGGCCAATTGAGGTTGGCGGCTGGCGGGCACGTTCAGGCCCGATTTCCTGCGATTCAGGGGCAATGATCCCTCGGTCTGCCACCCGGGGTTGACCTGTCTGCCTGTTTTCAGCAAACTCCGCCGGTCTCAGTGCACTCGGCGGCAGTTTTCGCCGGACACTTCTCAATTCTCTCAGATCCCGGCGATTGTGGCAGTGCCTTTCTGTCCACGCGCTGGTACCAGCAGTGTGGCTCATGAACTCAGGACCAAAACCTGACCGTCTGGAACTGGCGCGTCTGGAAAAGCTGGAGAAAATCCGTTCTCTGGGTTTTGACCCATGGGGTCAGCGTTTTGATGGCCACGGTGCGATCGCGGAGGTGCGTGAGCAATGTCCTGCAGAGTCCGGGACTGATGGACCAGCGGTGCGTGTTGCAGGGCGCATCATGGGTCGTCGCAAGGCTGGCAAGCTGCGTTTTATCGATCTGCAGGACCAGAGTGGTTCAATCCAGCTGTTATGTTCACGCGGGGACCTGACCGAGCAGCAGTGGGAATTGGTCAGTGCACTGGACGACGGCGACCTGCTCGGAGTGGATGGTCCACTGCGGCGCACGAACACCGGCGAGATATCCATCTTTGTGCGCGAGTTAACTGTGCTGTGCAAGTCTTTGTCACAGCCTCCGGAAAAGTTTCATGGTCTGAAGGACGAAGAGATCCTTGTTCGCCAGCGGTATCTGGACCTGATCTATACTCCGGGTGTCCTGCAGCGGATGCTGCAGCGATCGCGGATTATCGATTCGGTTCGTCAGACTCTGCGTGGCAACGGCTTCAATGAAGTTGAGACGCCAGTGCTGCATTCCGTGGCGGGCGGTGCTGCGGCACGTCCCTTCATCACTCACCACAACGCTCTGGACATGCCGCTGTACCTGCGGATTGCCCTTGAGCTGCATCTGAAGCGGCTGCTGGTTGGTGGTATTGAGCGAGTCTATGAGATTGGCCGGGTGTTTCGTAACGAGGGTGTTGATGCGACGCACAACCCTGAGTTTACGATGATCGAGATCTATCAGGCTTATGGTGATTATCGCAGCATGATGGATCTGACCGAGCAGATTGTGACCGACGCCTGTCGGCAGGTCTGCGGGTCGACCATCATTCCTTGGGGCAGCGAGGGCGACCAGATTGATCTGACGCCACCGTGGCCACGGCGTCGGTATGCGGACCTGTTCCGGGACCATGCAGGCTGTGAAATGTCGGATTCTGCTGCCGTAGCTGCAAAGGCGGCCAGCCTTGGAATTGATACCGTCGGCGTGCATCCGGACGTTGTGATCAACGATGTGTTTGAACGCACCGTAGAGGACCATCTGTCGGGGCCGGTCTTTGTCATGGACTATCCGGCCTCCATCTGTCCGCTGACAAAACGCAGCCAGACCAACCCGGAAATTGCCGAGCGTTTTGAGCTGTATATTCGGGGGATGGAGCTGGCGAATGCGTATACAGAGCTGAATGATCCGCTCCTGCAGGAACAGCTCTTCCGAACGCAGCTGGCTGGACAGTCTGAAGAAGATTCGATGGCCCGCATGGACCATGATTTTGTGCGAGCACTGAAGGTTGGGATGCCTCCGGCCGGTGGCCTGGGCATCGGCATCGATCGTCTTGTGATGCTGCTGACGAACAGCCATACCATCAAGGATGTGATTTACTTCCCGCTGACTCGGCATGAACAGCCGCAGGCAGAACGAACGGGTGACTGAGACTGCAGTGGAACTGAAGTTTCGGACGCAGTCAATGGAATCGGGTGAAGGAGCACTGAGATGTACAAGCTGCTGCTGTGTGTGCGCTACCTGAAGACTCGCTACATCGCGCTGGCCTGTATCATCAGCGTGATGCTGGGTGTCGCCACGATGATTGTGGTGAACAGCGTAATGGCGGGCTTCACGACGGAGATGCGCGATCGGCTGCACAATTTCCTTGCCGACATCGTGATTGAATCGCGAGGTACTGCCGGCATTGAAGACGCCGAAAAACAGATGGAACGCGTGAAGTCAGCGGCCGGCCAGTACATCGCCGCCATGACTCCAACGATCGAAATCCCCGGAATGATGACGTTTACTGACCCGTGGAGTGGTGAAACATACACGGCTCCGGTGCAGATCCAGGGAATCGACCCTGCAGGTAAGGCTCAGGTTGGTCCACTGCAGGACTACCTTGACAGCTACAATCCGCTGCTTGAGGACGGCACTGAAGTTCGTCCGGCACTTCGCAGTCGTGAAGAACCGCTCGGGTGGGAGCTCACTACCGAAGGTGAAAAACATTTCCGGATGGTTCAGGAGCGAAGTCGACTGCTGCTGGAGGATCGTCAGACTGAGTCCGATTCGACAGCTGAGCCGAAGCCGTCCGAAGATGCCCCCGTCTTTGACAGCGAACCGGCTGCTGAGGGCGAAGCAGTGGCGGCAGCCCCGGCGACGACTGCAGACGCCGCCATGTCCACAGCATCTGATGAGGGAGTCAATGCAGAGGCGTTGTTCAACAGTGATCACCCGAACTCGCACGGCCCGGCCGGTCCACTCGAGGCACGCATCTATCTCGGTGAAGGTCTGGTCAGCTTCATGGCTCGCAACCCCGAGACCGGACGCCAGCAGAAGATCATGATGGTCCAGCCGGGGGACAACGTGATCCTCAGCACAATCACATCCGGTACCCCGCCGGATGTCACCAAATTTCAGGCCACCGTGGTTGATACCTTTCGCAGTGGCATGAATGAATATGACTCCAGTATTGTCCTGATGAATCTGGATTCGCTGCAGAAGTACCGTGGTATGCATCTGCGTAACGCGATCTCGTCAATCCATATTCGGCTGACCGATTATTCGCATGCTCCACGAGTCCTGGCGGCCCTTGAACAGGCATTTCCCCCGGGTATGGTCAATATTCGCACGTGGGAGGAAAAGCAGGGAATGCTGCTGTCAGCCGTGGAAGTGGAAACGGCGATTCTGAACGTGCTGCTGTTCCTGATCATTGCAGTGGCAGGATTCGGGATTCTTGCCATTTTCTACATGATCGTCGTCGAGAAGACTCGTGATATCGGGATTCTGAAATCTCTTGGAGCAAGCTCGGGAGGTGTCATGTCCATCTTTCTGTCCTACGGACTGGGACTGGGCATTACCGGTAGTGCGGCTGGCGTCTTCATCGGGCTGCTGTTTGTGGAATACATCAATGAGATCGAAGACATTCTGAGCTGGGTGACTGGCCGCAAGGTGTTTGACGAGAAGATCTACTTCTTTCTTGAGATCCCGACGCATGTCAATCCATGGATGGTGATATCAGTGGCTGCGGGTGCCATCGCGATTGCAGTCCTTGCCAGCATCCTGCCGGCTCGGCGAGCAGCGAGACTGCACCCGGTGCGTGCACTGCGATTCGAGTAGTGTGAAACTGAGACTGCATTCGCCGTGCTGCCGATATTCTGAGACTCTGGAATTCTGTTATGGCTGAGATTCTGAAAATGACACAGCCTTTAATTACTGCTGAAGCTGTCTCGCGGTCCTATCTCAAGGGACAGCATCAAGTCCCGGTGCTCCGCGGAGTCTGCCTGTCGGCAGCTCGCGGGGAATTTGTGTCCGTGATCGGTCAGAGCGGGTCCGGGAAAAGCACGCTGCTGCATATCATGGGCCTGCTGGATTCACCTGATGTCGGGGAAGTCCTGCTGGGAGGTTCACGCATTGACAACCTGAATCCAGCAGCCCGTGATCAGCTGAGAAATCACGTCTTCGGCTTCATCTTTCAGTTCTATCACCTGCTGCCGGAACTGTCGCTGCTTGAAAATGTGATGACTCCGCTGATGATTCGCCATTCCATCTTCGGATTCTGGAAACGGCGGCACGAAATTCGTCACGCGGCACTCAGCATCCTGCAGCAGACGGGACTTGAGCATCGCCTGAAACATCGTCCTGCGGAACTTTCCGGAGGAGAAATGCAGCGAGGGGCCATTGCTCGAGCACTTGTGGGCCGACCGGAGATCCTGCTGGCTGATGAACCAACCGGTAACCTTGATGCTGAGACCGGCGCTGGCATTATGGACCTGCTCAATCGGCTCAATCAGGATCAGGGCCTGACCATCATCATGGTGACCCACGACAACGCCATCGCCGCAACCGCCCATCGATCAGTACAACTGGTGCAGGGGCGCATTCAGCCGGCTGACATCGAAACCTCACAGGACACACAGCAGCGTCGCAGAGCCTGACGTCGCACAGCAGGAGCATTCGGATGATTCACGTACTGGCTACTGTCACTCTGCAGGCGGGACGGCGTGCAGAATTTCTTGATCATTTTCATCGGTTAATGCCGCTGGTGCATGCCGAGCACGGCTGCCTTGAATACGGCCCCGCTGTCGATCTGCAGACGGGCCTTACAGCACAGATCCCCCTGCGCGACGATGTTGTCGTCATCGTCGAAAAGTGGGAGAATCTCGACGCACTGAAGGCACACCTTGTGGCACCACATATGCACGACTACCGGGCCCAGGTGCGAGAACTGGTCGTGGCCACACAATTGCAGGTACTGGAACCGGCCTGAACCACGCAGTAGCCCTGCACGGTGCCGCCAGATACCGTCTGTTCCACAACCCGAGATTACTCGGCCGCAGCCAGTAACTCAGCGGCAGACTCAAGTTCCCTTGATATTCGCTGCCCCAGCGACTCTGGTGATGTTGCCGATTCCCCCGGCATGACCGGCCACGTGTACGTTTCCACCTCAAGATGCGGAGCATAATCGAGGCGAGCGACCTGCCGCAGTGCAGCAGCCAGTTCCGCACGAGTTGTTTTCAGTGGCCCCAGAACCTCCGCAAAAATCGGCACATGAAAGTGCACTCGCCACTCGTCCGCCTGCAGAAAATGATCCGCCGGATCCCGCCGCAGATCCTCCTGCAGCAGATCCACACGCGATTGCACTGACCCGTCACTAAACCTGGCAAACGTCTGATGCAGATAACGAGGTTCAGCGAACGAACACAGAAAATCACGTCCTGATTGATTCTCCGCGGGGCGTTCCAACGCTAATGCATTCGTGATGTGCACCTTGTTGATTCGGACGCCGGCAGCAACAAAGTCTCTGATCGACTGAGCCACGTCCTCAAACTCCACGGCCTGATGACAGACGTCAAAACACAGCCCAATGTATTCACGAACCAGCGACTCACAGCCCAGTACATCGGCCTGCTCATAAAGGCCCCGCATGACCGGCAGACTGTGAGTCCGCGTTCCGGAAAGCTCACAGAATGGCTCTGGCTCAAGACCCAGTCGAATCAACCGTCCCGTAGAATCATGCAGTGACTTGAGGAAGCGTGCCATCTGAATCAGATTGGCATTACACAAAGCGCGGAAATTGCCTGTCTGAGGATTCATCAGGCCGCCCAGTGGCACGGTCGACAGACTGCCCTCCGCTCCCGGCGGCAGCAGTTTTGACAGGATCTCCGCACACTGCTGTGTGTACCTGAGTCGCGAATGACTGGCCCAGTCCGGCAGATACACCTGCTCCTTCACTCGGTCGCCATGAAAATCACCGAACGGAAATGTGTTCAGGGTAAAACAGGACAGGTCGTGCTGCCAGAGCGTCTGCGCCAGCGACTCCAGAGATGCCTCACTGGAACACAACTCCTCGGCCACACTGCTGCCCAGCCATAACCCGGCTGCCACAGGAAAGCCACACAGACTGCGCGCTTCCGCAGCAAACTGTGACAACCCACTATTCACATCTGCCACTGTCCGACCAGGATGCACGTTCGAGCAGTAGCTGAGCGGAAGACCGGAAATCGCCATGAAAAACCTCAGGAAATTATCTCATTCACAACTCGACATTCGCGCTGATCCGTCAGTGTCTGCAGACGCGAATTGTGCAGAAACGACAGCTTCGCATGATCAAATCCGAACAGATGCAGCAACGTGGCCTGGTAATCATTCGCAGTCACCCGATTCACAACCGCGGAATGGCCCAGCGGATCGGTTTCACCCCACGTCATACCGCCTTTGATTCCACCACCAGCCAGCCACATACTGAAACCCTGGCCGTTATGATCACGCCCGCACGCGTTCGGATCGCCGTGATTTTCAGTCACCGGCAGCCGACCAATTTCACCGCCCCAGTGCACCAGAGTCGTCTCGAGCAGCCCTCGCTGCCTCAAATCTCGCACCAGTGCCGCCGATGGCTGATCAGTCCGACGACAGGCGGCAGGCAGAGTCGTGCGGATACTGCTGTGATTGTCCCACGGTTGCCCGTCCAGGAACAGCTGCACAAATCGAACCCCACGCTCCACAAGTCGCCGAGCCAGCAGGCAACGAGTGCCGTATTCACAAGTCTCAGGCTGATCCAGACCATACATCTGCTGCGTCGCCAGAGTCTCCTGGGAAAGATCCAGCGCCTCGGATGCAGCGACCTGCATGCGGGCAGCCAGCTCCCACGAAGCAATCCGCGCCTCCAGATCAGATTCACCCGGATACTTCTGCTGATGCAGCCGGTTCAGACTGTTCAGCAGGTTCAGATTCTGTCGCTGTGGTACGCCAGCCAGATGCGCAGGAGGAGCAAGATTCAGAATTCGCGGTTCCTGAGGACGCAGAACCGTTCCCTGAAACATGGCCGGCATCCAGCCACCGGACCAGTTCAGAACTCCATCCACCGGATGTCCACCCGGATCCGTCAGCACCATGTAGGCCGGCAGATTCTGGTTCTCGGTTCCCAGAGCATAAGAAACCCAGCTGCCCAGAGACGGTCGACCTGTCACGGCAGGAATGCCCGCATTCAGATATCGAATCGATACCTCGTGCCCATTGAATCCCGTGTGCATGGAACGAATCACACACAGTTCATCAACAATACCGGCAGTGTGCGGCAGCAGTTCGGACACTTCCGTCCCGCACTGCCCGTGCGGACGAAATCGCCACGGACTTCCCAGCAGCTTTTTACTGGCCCGATTCACGAAACTGTACGTGACCTCACCCTGATACTCCGTCCCACTGTATTTCGTCAACTCCGGCCGCGGATCCAGCAGGTCCATATGTGACGGACCGCCATGCATGAACAGTGAGATCATGGCGGTCGCTCGGGCCGGTGCCGGTGGCGTTTTGGGCAGCATATCAAAGGTTCGCCGAGCCGCTGCGATCTCAGGAGGCGCAGCGGATCCCGGCAGCGCCGAAAGCATGGACGCAACGGCAACACCACCTAACCCAAGAGCCTGACGACATAACAGGTCCCGCCGCGATATTTCCGAGGTCATTGCTGATCCCCCACCGACTTTGCCACACCCTGATGCAGCATCCTGACCTCGCGGATAATATGCTCCTCAACATCCGGCGACCACTTCGTCGGCAGACCATAATAGATCATCGCCGACTCACCCTCGTAGCCCCCCTCCATCAGCACTCGTCGCGACGGAATGTAGGCCATCACATCATTGCTGTACCCAGCCACCCAGGTCCGAGGCGTGGCAATCTCTTCCTGAATCCGCAGGCTGTAATCCACAACTACTTCCCCACCAAGAAAGGTGAGTGTGGCTGCATTGCCGAAGGACCACAGCTGGATCGGATAGGGATAGGTCTGCGACAGACTGCCCTGCTCGTCCATCTGCCGCAGCAGCCCCTTCGCTCGCCGCGCCAGATAAACATTCTCCGATTTCAGGTCCTGCTCCACCTGCTGACGACTCGGAAGCGTATCCAGTGCCAGATCAATCTCTCGATAGGCAGATGAAAAATTTCCCGAAACCTCAGTCAACTGACCAGTCAGCGCCTGATCCACCGCAGTCGCCGCCTGTCGACCATAATCCATCGCCAGCTCAACTGTTCGTCGTGGCAGAGGATTCTGATCGGCCCCACAGCCGGCCCAGAACAGAGCCACAGTGTCCGGATGCCGCTTCTCAATTTCCAGCTGAGCGAATCCTGGCCAGTCTCCACACCAGTCCATACCGCTGAGCACCGTTGCGTGACACGCATAGCCGAACACAACTGAAACCAGACGCCCATCGGCCGTTCGAGCTGCCAGCACCGGAACCCGATGATCAACAGGCCCCACCAGTCGCCCCTCAGTTCGCAGCATCGGAACATCCGCTTCCCGATTGTTGCGACGATTCACGGCAAAGCCAGCAACGCCTTCACCCACCTGCAGCTTAACCGCCTGCAGATCTGCAATCGCGGCATCAGCGGCCGAAACACACCAGTCTGATAACAGCCGAGTGTATTCCTGCACGAGCTTCATCTGCTGGGGCTCCAGAGAATACATGCTCAACAGGTTCGTACCGACAACCGGCCCCGAGTGTGTGTGTGAGGTGGCAATTGCCACCTGGTCACGACCCAGCTGATGCCGTTCCTGAATGCGTTGACAGATCTGCTGCGAAGTTGCCCGATCGACGCCCACAAGGTCACAGGTCAGCAGGATCGCTCGACGACCAGCCGGATCACGGAATGCTGCAGCCTTGACAAACAGATCGTGGATTTTTCCCTCAGCTGGCCGATCACGCGACGCATAGCCGGACATCCACATGGGCTGGGGCGGAGTGATAACGACACGAGCAGCCCCGGCCTGCCACGATTCAGCCGCCAGAGCAGCAACGGACTGGAGCAAAAGACAACACATGACAGACAGTACACATCGCCGCATGGCAGTGCTCCGACGCGTCAGGAGAGGTGGGAAAGAAACGGCAGGAAACGCTGCTGAACAGCGATGGCCGTATCTTCCCCGGTTTACCGCACTGAAGCAAGTGAACCGCGCCGTCAGCCACTGCCGTCATCAGATTCCGTCGTCAACTCCTCCGCCAGACGCTTGTGCACATCCGCCATCCTGTTATCACCCAGCTTGCGGTAGGTCGTCTCCAGCAGCTGATGAATGTTTGGATCGTTCCGTACAAACTGCACTGTCTGCACAAGATCCTTCAGCGCATCATCCCAGCGTTCCAGTCGCACGTTGATTTCGCCGTGTGTTCCCAGAGCCTGAGGATTCTGCGGAATCAGTGCCAGCGCCTGTTCTGAAAGTTCCAGAGCTCGCCCCTTCTCTTCAGGCCGACCCCGCACAAGAGCCAGAGCCAGATTATTCAGAACCATGGCGTCACGGCTGCGGGAAATCGCATTGGCCTGCTCCAGCCAGACTATCGCGCGCTCATATTGCCCCATCAGCAGAGCATGCATACCCAGCAGATTCAGAGCCACAACTCCGGTCTGCCCGTTAAGTCGCAGCTCCTTTGTCGCCTCCTCCGCCTGAGCGGCTGCCGGATGCGGCGACAGACTGATGCGACTGAGACGCTCGACGGCCGCCAGCAGACTGGATTCTGCTCGCGATGCTTCCTTCAACAGGAACAGCATTTCCGTTCCATCAGCATTCCCGAAGTCAATATCTTCCGGCTTGCTGACCTGCACCAGAGCGGCCGAAGAATACCCGGTGATGGAATCAAACTCCTGCAGACACGCGCGAGTATAGACCTGCAGCAGCAATTGCTCATTGGCACTCAGGTTTCGCGGCAGACTGGCAACCTTCTCAGACAGCGACAACCGCGCATCATGAGGACGCTTCAGTAACATCATCGCTTCAGCACGTTCAATCAGGGATGGAATCGCTGCCGGGTTCTCCTGCACCGCTCGGTCAGACTCCTGAATCAACAGAGTCAGCAGGTTCTCACCGTCGGCCGCCATACCAGCCTCCATCATCAGCCTTGCCAGTGACAGACGCAGCTCAGGACGTTGCTCCGTCACAGGACGCATCGTCTCAACTGCCTTCGCATTTTCGCCGGACAGAAACTGCAGCTGACACAGCATCAGACGAGCATCACCGTTGGTCGGTTCCTTTTCAACAGCCTCCAGCCAGTACTGCATCGCTGGCTGCCAGCGCGCCGGATCGATTTCCGCGCCAAGGGATCGCAGCGTTGTCAGCACCTGCACGGCCAGGCGGTTGCCCGGATCCAGCGTAATTGCTTCAATCACCAGAGGCACGCAGTTGTCACGATTCAGTGGCGTTACACCCAACCTCTGCTCAGCCACAGTCATGTTCAGGTCAGCAATCGCCGCGCGAAGATTCTTGTCCTCTGCATTCTGATTCAGTCCCGATACCAGCACTTCACGGGCACTGTCAAAATCCTTCAGCAGCATCCACGCCCGTGCCAGCGAAATTCGCACGCTGGAGTTGCTGCGATCCTTCTCCAGCAGATTGCTGAGCTCCTGCACGGCATGATTTGCTGCGGCATCAATATCTTCCTGAGGTCGCTTGTTTTCGCGTTTCAGAATGGCAATGTCCAGATTGAGCTCAGGCCGAGCACGAGAAGCCTCCTGCAGATGTCGCTCTGCCAAAGACAATTCTCCCTTCGACATGTAATAGCCGGCCAGTAACTCATGAGCCTGAAAGTTCTGCGGCGCCGCTTCCACAGCCTTCAGTAACTGTGCTTCGATCTGCTCAGCATTGAGACGCTGAATTGGTTCAGGCTGCAACGATTGCTGGACAAGCCAGATCCGAGCCTCAGGATAACCCAGCAGGTTGTCCGGCGCTAACGCCGCGATCTGCTGAAAACCCTCCTGAGCACGACCGCTTTTCACCAGAAACTGCCCCAGACGCATGCGGTACTGCAATTCCCCCGGCTGCAGATTGCACAACGCTCGCAGACACGTCTCCTGAATACCCAGATTGTCACTGGTCACAGCCTCGTTGTACGTCTGTTCGTAACGCCGCAGAACTTCCGTCTGAGACGAATGCCGAACCCACCAGTAACACCCTACACCGCCACCCGCAAAGAGCAGAAATGGCAGAGCAGCCAGAACAAGCGAATAGTTTCTGGAAAAAATCCAGCACTCCATCATCCCATACAGAAACTGAATGGCGTATGAAGGATGCAATGTCTTCAACAAGGGCGGAAACGCACGACTGGCGGTCGCGTCTTCACCTCGATTGCGTTGCGCCTTCTCCGGTTGCTGTGACACACCTGTCTCCAATACCAAATACTCGGTGACCTCAGCGGAATTACAGCAGACCCGGTAATCGAGCTGCCTGACCTGCCAATGCAATAATCGCAGCAATGGCAAACACTTTCAAAGCCTGCTGTTTCAGAGGCCTTGCGGGAATACGAATTGACTCCGGATCCTGCATGGCTGTTGACACATAGCGATTCCACAGCAGAATGAAGGGATTCGCATAGATCGCCATGGCACCCGGACGACGGATGTCCGGAATCCACGAAGACAGCAGGTCCAGTCCGGCATCAGCACTCATCAGCAACGCTGCAGCGACACCCAGAGCCACGTACCCCAGAGCATCGTGCTGCCAGCCAGTCGACAGATCATACTGATACCGATCCCAGACAAGGATCACAGACAGGACTCGCGCCGAATTCATCAAACCCGCTGTCCCCATTCCCATTAACACCAGCACTAAACCGTGCAGCATCGAGCGACGCTTCATGGAAATAACCAGTGCCGCAATAAACATAATCGTGAACAAAGACTTCACACCACTGCAGGCCTCTGCAATCAAAAACTGCTTGCCGGGCACTGTCAGAACGTTGCCGTCACTGAAATGAATCAGACCAATACGATGACAAATACCGCTGGCCAGTGCCGTGGTCCTGCCCTGCAGCCACTGAATCAGCTGGTTGTCCATGTCGTTCGGAAGTCGCAGGGTCAGAATCAACAGCAGCGACAGACACAGCAGCGAACCACCATAGCCACGCTCGCGACTGGCACGACTCCACGCTGTCAGCAAAGCTATCAGACCGGCCACAGCCACCCACGGAGATGCCAGCCAGATCGAAGCACCAAGCAGGAACAGGTCGACACCGATCAGCAACAGTGAAAACCAACCCCAACGCTCAAGAGAGGCATCACGCCGCGTGTAAAACAGCCACGCAAACATCCCCAGCGCAAACGGGAAAAACTGGTAATGCTCCAGATTCCATGTCCGCATGTAATGCAGACAGGCAAACGGCAGATGCGCCGCAACCAACAATAACATCGGGACGGTTGCACCACCCGATATACCAGCCGCAACACCCACCGCCGGTCCGACCGCGTCAGGTCCTGCAGACAGCACCTGACCGTCTGTCGACTGCTCCACGCTCATTCAGTCGCTCCCCCCACCAAACCTGCGAAACCACGCGCGATCCCACGCGGACAGATTCCACATACTTACAAATCAGCCGGTAGTCTTACCGAAATCTGTTGCGAAGCAGACTTAGTCCACAAAACTCCGCCGGAATTCAGACAATTCAGGCAAGTTGAGCCGAAAGATCCGGTATTACCGCTAACGGAACACAGTCACAGACATCCGCCTGCACTCTAATGCGGACTATTTCGTCGTCAATTCCCAGCGGCCGTCAAACAGATCCGACCACTCGACCGCTGCATCCGCACCCTCTGCCGGAACCGGTATTTTCAACACCGCCACATCACCAAGCCGCGGGAATAACCATGCATTCGACGCCCGAAAGTCACGTTCGTGAAACGTATGTCCGGAATTCAGCACAACATACTTCGACGGATTCAGAGGGTTCGGATGAATCAGCACGACCCCATGGTCCGCTGACGCCCACTCCCGACCACCCACGCGAATCCGCTCCGCACTCCACTCCACCGGCTTTCCATGCAACCGCGGCAGAACCTTCGCCAGCACCGAATTCGATCCCGGGTCACCGAACAGAATCAGATGATGATCCTGCACCATCTGGTCTGTCAGATCCACATCATTCACAACACGAATGTCACCCCTAAACCACTTCGCAAATTCCTGCTGAAACTGCGTCAGCGCCTGCTCCGACCACGCCCCTGCCGCTGCATTCAACGGCGGATGCGTCCCCCGCACACACAGAAACGAACCCATAAAGGCGTCATCAATCGGCCCCTGCAATCCGGGCCGTTTTCGCAGCTCAGGATTGCGAGAAATTGCTCGCGATTCCTGATAGCCCAACAGACTCCACGAACCATCCGACTGACGCTGAAACCAGACGTCCGGCAACAACCCCTCCGCCGCTCCCCGCAACTCCATCGCAGTGCCATCAATCTCAGCAGTCCCCGCGATATCCCGAGATAACCGTAACAGCGTCACGTTCTTCGTTTGTAGCCGGACGACATCCGACTCCAGAATCTCCCCTTCCACAGTGGAAGCACCATAGCTGTCCTGCTGCTCTTCAATTCGCAGCCAGTCACAGCGACCATAGCGAAGCGTCCGCGTCGAAAACCGAATCTGCTTCCGCTGCCCAGGCTGGGGACGGCCCGCCAGAGATTTCTCCAGATGAAAAGCCATAAACTGACGCCGACTTTCCGGATCAAACTCATGCCCCATCCCCGGGCCAACCAGGACTTTCAGTGGCACCTGCAGGGACCCGGTAAGCGACTGCATCGTAGTGCTGGCCAGCAGCTGTGGATCCTTCTCACCACCGTAAGTGACGATCGGCACATTGAAGGCATTCAGAGCATAGTCCACGGCGTCATAGATCCCCAGCGTCGTATGCTGCGCAGCAGGCAACCGGTCGGACTCGGGATCCTTCTTCTGATACCGATAGAAGTCTACAAACCCTGCTCCCGCACCAACAGAACACCACTGATCCGGGTGATGCAGCCCCAGATGCCATGCACCGGCACCACCCATCGAAAACCCATGCAGCACCACTCGATTCTCGTCAATCCGAAATCGACCGCGTACATCTGCCAGTGCCTCAAAAACATCCGTTTCACCGGACCAGCGATACGCATTATTGCCACGACCATAGACGTCCAGCTGCAGCCACTGCCCGGGTCGCTCTGTCTGTGATGCACCTGGCCCCCGTCCATCCATCCGTTCAATAAAGTTCACCTCGTTCATCTGATCAGCTCGGCCATGCAGCACAACATGCACCGGCCAGCGTCTGGAGACAGCCGGATCCACTCCATCCGGCAGTGTCAGTGCATAAGGCTGAACCGAACCATCCACGGCACTGATATAGCCACGAATCGTAGTACCCGTCCGCAGATGCCAGTCCGGAGTCCCGGCGGACAACCGATCAGCACGGCGACGTCCCTCCGCCAGCACACGCCGCAACTGATCCACCCAGCCGGCCTTCGGATACTCACGGAAACGCAGCATCCAGACAGCCGCTTTTTCATACACCTGAACATCGGCCAGCAGCTGCCCCCCCTGGACAGTCTGCAGCTCGCTGCGATCTTTCAGCCCAGCCAGTGACTGCTGCAATTCCTGCAGCTGCATTCCAGCCTCAGCCAACTGCTGCTCAGACGGCTGAAACACCGCGTCCTGCGCAGGTCCGGCACTGGGACACACCAGAGTCTGAATCGCTACCAACAACCACAGCACAACGGACACTGTTCGCCGACACCGAGCCCCTTGAGCCAGCATGATGCAGCCCCCCCAACAACAGCACCTACTGCCACTCAGGCCAGAATTCCATCCACAACTTTCCCATGCACGTCCGTCAGCCGGTAATCACGCCCCTGAAAACGCCATGTCAGTCGCGTATGATCCAGCCCCAGCAGATGCAGCAACGTGGCATTCAGATCATGAACGTGCACGGGATTCTCGGCCACATTGAATCCAAGCTCGTCTGTTGCACCCCACACTGTACCGCCGCGAATGCCACCGCCGGCCAGCCACAGGCTGTAACAGCGATTATGATGGTCACGACCATCACTGCCACCCTGAACCATCGGAGTCCGGCCGAATTCCCCACCCCACACAATCAGCGTGTCCTGCAGCAGACCACGTTCCTTCAGGTCCTGCACCAGAGCCGCACTGGGCCGATCCGTATCCTCAGCGTTCTTCCGCACACCCCCGGTCAGATTCCCATGCTGGTCCCAGACCTCATGGAACAGCTGCACAAACCGCACCCCACGCTCCGCCAGTCGCCGAGCCAGCAGACAGTTGCGAGCAAAATTGGCTTCGTTCGGATCACTGATCCCGTAACGCTGCAGCGTCTCTTTCGATTCACTGCCGATATCCATCAACTCCGGAGCACTGGACTGGAGTCGGAAGGCCATCTCGTAACTCTGCACTCGAGCCGCAATCTCAGGATCACCAGCCGACTGCAGAGCCAGTTGATTCAGCTGCTGCAGAGCATCCAGCGAGGCCCGCTGTGTTTCCGTATCGATACCCGGAGGATTCGACAGATACAGCACTGGATCGCCCTTGCTGCGAAACGGAATTCCGCCATACATCGTCGGCAGAAAACCGCACCCGTAGTTACTGGCGCCGCCACTGGTCCCCTTGGCACTGGTCAGCACCACGAAACCAGGCAGGTCCTGAGATTCACTGCCCAGACCATACAACGTCCACGCACCGATTCCAGGCCGACCAAACTGCTGAGACCCCGTGTTCATCATGATCTGCGCTGGTGCATGATTCACGGCGTCCGTCTGCATCGAACGAATCAGACAGAGATCATCCGCAATCGCCCCGGTGTGCGGCAGAACCTCGCTTAACTCCATTCCGCACTGACCATGCTTCACATACGAAAACTTTGGCCCCAGCAACGCCGATTTCGGATTGATAAACGCCGCCCGATACCCCTGCAACAGTTCGGCAGGAGGCAACTGCCCATTGCGTCGGGTCAGCTCAGGCTTCGGATCAAACAGCTCCAGATGACTGGGAGCCCCCGCCTGGAACATATAGATGACACGCTTTGCTTTGGGAGCAAAATGGGGCTGCCGCGGAGCCAGCGGACCTGCCGGCCGAACGTCCTCGTGCACCCCACCCGCACGGCCCTCCGCAGCCATCAGCGAGGCCGCTGCGATGGCCCCCAGACCCACAGAACAATCCTGCAGAAACCAACGCCGACGCAGCAGCTCGACCGCCCGTGCTGCCAGTTGATTTACCCCTGTCTCGCTCATCGATGCTGTCTCCCGCCTGACTGCTCAGGCCCACTGCTCGATCTCTACAGCCGGCGGCATCGCCGGAAGATTCACAATCTCGGCCTCGCCCGTCTCTGTATCGTACACAGCCACCGACGGACGACGAAACATCCAGCCCGCCACTTCTCCGGGATTCACGAACAGTCGACCATGCCGGTCACGCGCTATACTGGGACGATGCGTGTGAGCAAAAATCACCACCTGAGCATCACCGATGCAGTGCTGCACGTCCTGCAGCTGATGACACATCAGAAATTTCACGCCATCCGGCGATTTCCAGCACAACGGTGGCTGCCCCAGCACACCCACAATCTTCATGCCACCCGCAATCCCCGTCTGATTGCCGTCATTGTCCCCAAAACAGGCCACGACCTGACCATGCAGCTTTCGCATGGAGGGTACAACCAGCGGTGAGACAAAATCACCCGCCAGCAGCACCGCCCGACAACCCACTGCATTGAACAGCCCGATCGCATGCCGCAGATTGTCCACGTTATCGTGGATATCCGCCATAATACCGATTTTCATGACGCCTCCGAATCACTGCTGAACCGGGGCAGCGGGAAGTCGCGCCTTCAGCCACTGCACTCGAGCCAACTCCGGATTCTCCGGGACATCCGCTTCCGACAAAACCGCAGCCGCGCCCGCCGGATCGCCAAATTCCAGCAGACACTCAGCCTCATTCATCAGCGCCGCCAGACGGTTACGGTCCTCCGGATACTGCCTGCGATGATTCCGAAACGTCTGCACTGCAGTGCCGTACTCTGCACGCGACAACTGACTCATGGCCGTCCAGTACAGCGTATCACCCACCGCACTGCGCTGCACACTCAGAATGGATTCGGGGAGCGGCAGTCGGCCAACGGCTTCCTTTCCATCAATCGAAAACGACAACTCCACCACCTCCTGCAGACACGCGACGCGAATCTGCTGCAGCTGCTGGATCATCGACAATTCAAAGTTACCGCCAATCTGGCTGATTCGCGCCTGCAACAGTCTGCGTGACGGCTTGCCAAACAACGCGTCTGACTTCTCCAGCAGCTTCGCAGCCGCCTCCGCCTTCATCTGCTGCAACTGCTCCTTCGTCAGCTTACTTTCGTCCACCGTAGGATCAGTCAGCATCTTGTCCAGATCAATCGACTCACGCTCAAATGGACTGTCGAAGGGCCGCAGCATCTGAGTCAGTGACTGCCGCTGCTGCTCGTCCAGTGTCGCAGCCGCCGCGATACGCTGCTCCTGCACCGGCCAGACCCGAATTGCTTCCACCGGCCACACCGAACTGACCGCCCCCGAAATCCGCTGCAGGAAAGGACGGATCTCACTGGTCCCACCTGCCAGCTCCTCGTACAGCACAAGAGCATCTGATGCGTCCAGACGCTGCTGCAGAACCAGCATTCGCGGGGCCGCAGCAGAGGGATGCGTCGGCAACCAGACACTGGCAGACTTCCAGCGGTCCAGCCCGCCGATTTCAGACAATCGCCCCGGCACCGCCGGCAATGGCGCAGTGTCTGTCGCCGCAGGCAGCGGAACACCACGCAGCGGATCATACAACAGCACTTCCGTCCCCAGCACCACCGCCACCAGCTGCTCAGCCGTCTCGGCAAACGATCCGGTCGCTGCTGCACCTGTCGCCGGCTGCAGAATCACCGAATCAATCTGCCGCTGACGCAGCGCCTCTGTGAAAGCCCAGATGCGGTCCTCCACACTGCCACGCCCGATCAACAGCACTTCATACAGACCAACCGGTACCCGCTGCTCGGCAGCCGGCATCAGAGCAATGTTGCGGACAATGTGCCGAAACAGCGACGTGACTCGCCGCACTTCCGCCGCAGACTGATCGTCGCCCGTTGGAACCTGCTTCCAGATCGACTCAGTCAGCCCCTTCAGCAGCATGCAGTCCCGCACATAAATCACATCGTTTTCCGAAAATCGCACAGCCTTTGCCGTCCGCAGAGATGTTTCTGACAACAGCTTCGCGTTGGCCTCGCTGACGGACAATGCCTTCACGTCCGCTTCCGCACAGGATGCCAGCCACGAATTCATGGCATTGACCACGGAATCACGGCGAGTCTGTGTGCCGAGCGATTCCGGTGAAACGCGACGGACTGCCGCATTCAGCCGATCACGACATTCATCCTTCGCTTCCGCCGCCGCCACCTCCGCTGATGCCGCACTCGCAGCGTCAGCAGACTCCTGCGACGATGTCCCGCAGCCAACCGCCAGCAACATCACCAGCAGACAGCCCATCGTCCGAAAATGCGCTGTGCGAAAATCCAGTGCAGCCATCGTTACTGTCCTGTTTTCAGTTCATCGACAAAAAGACTTCACGGAATCGCGTCAGCTGCCCCAGCAACTGTTCAAGCTCGTCCAGCACCACCATATTGGGCCCATCACTGAACGCCGTATCCGGCTGCGGATGCGTCTCAAGAAACACAGCGTCACACCCGGCCGCAACGGCCGCGCGAGACAGCGTCGGAACCATCTGACGCTGACCTCCCGTCGTTGCCCCCCCGGGTAGCTGCACACTGTGCGTCGCGTCATAGACCACCGGCACCCCGAAGGACTGCATGATCGGCACACAGCGAAAATCATTCACCAGCCGACCATAACCGAATGTTGAACCCCGCTCAGACAGCAGAATATTGTGCAGGCCGCGAGCACGGCACTTCTTCACCGCATGCACAGTGTCCTCAGGAGCCACAAACTGCGGCTTCTTCACATTCACACAGATCCCTCGTGCCACGGCGGCATCTGCAGCAGCCACAATCAGGTCAGTCTGCCGCGCCAGAAATGCCGGAATCTGCAGGATCGAACAAACCTGCGCACAAGCCTCCGCCTGACCCGACTCGTGAATGTCGGTGGTCGTCGGCAGACCCGTCTTCTGACGCACCAGATCCAGCATCCGCAGGCCATCCTGCAGACCCGGACCACGGTAACTGTCAACACTGGTACGGTTGGCTTTGTCAAAGCTGGACTTGAAGACAATCTGATACCCACAGCGGTCACGCAGATCGGCCAGCCGATCCGCAATTCCCAGCACCAACTGCTCAGACTCCATCACACAGGGCCCCAGAATAAACAGCAGCGGACGACCCGTGCCGCACTGATATTCGTCGATCGTCACCAGATTCGCTGTCATTGAAGCTTCTGCTTTCGGTCAGAGCGGCACTGAAATTTCAGATCTGGCCATCCAGAGCCATCTGGTGGAAACAGTGCACAATCTGATCCTGATTCTCCAGCAGCCAGTCAATCGATGGCTCGTTCCGCAACGCCTTGCCGATCGCCTTCGCGGTGGCCTCGCGATGAGTCCTGAAGAGAATCTCATAGTTCACGTCTTCAGCCGTCAGTACGGCCGGATCCAGCCAGATCGAGATAATAATTCCCAGATCGTTGACCTTTTCCCGAGGAATAACGCCGGCACGAACTGCATCCAATACGCCATTCGCGACGGCTGCCTGCACGGTGCCCATCAGAATGTTGGTATATTTTTCCTTGTTGACGGTGACCTTGCTGACCATCACCGTCACGGGACGCACCTGGACGTCGCAGTTCAGCAACGCGAACACGCGGGAATGTCCGCGAGTCTGATCGCCCATCAACTGAGCAATGGCTGCGCCCACAGGACCGTCAAGTTCGCCAATGACCACCTCAGGCTCAGCCGCTGACCAGCCCGCCTCATCTTCCACCAGAGCTTCACCAGTTCGCAGAATAATCCTGTCAGCCATGTCCTGTCACCTTCCCGAGAAACCCTGATTACGCGTGAAACGCTGTAGCGGATAATATTCCGTCCGGCGGGACACTGCGAGTGCCATACGCGGTCTAAGCCCGCCGCGTCGGGTGAATTCTCGCACGAAAATCGGGACAGGGGCAGCACTCCGGCAGTACACTCCTGCGATTTCTCAACCCAGCCCCCCGACCTGCCGGACTTTTCCTGCTGGCGGGACCCTGCCGACTTTTCGGTCCCCAACCTGCAGGATTGACCGACTGCGATGCCCCGGACGTTTGGTGTCGCCCGTCCCGGACTGTATCATCCGCCCCCGACACTCAGCCGTCTGACCCCCACGTCAGCCAACTGGTTCCTCCCTCATTTTCAGCAAGTGATTTCGTCGCTATGGACGAATTGATGCACGAATGCGGCGTGGCTGCCGTGTACCATCTCAACACGGCCGGCCTCAGCCCACTCATCCCCCGTCTGAAGCGTGCGGACCGTTCTGTGGTTGATCCGGCAACGGAAGAACCTCAGGACGTGCGTAACCGCGCTACGCGATTGATCCCCGGTATGCTGCTGGACATGCAGAATCGCGGGCAGCTGGCAGCCGGGATCACCAGCTACAATTCAGGACGCCTGCAGCTGCTGCAGACCCACAAGGACGTGGGTGGGGTCGCTGAAGTTTTCAGTATGAATCACGAAGATCGTTATCGCCTGCTGATGGCCGAACACGCAGGCCAGGCGGCAATCGGTCACGTACGATATGCCACCTGCGGTAAGGATGACCCCAGTTACGCCCAGCCCTTCGAACGTCAGCACATTGCTCGTTCCAAATGGTTCAGTTTCGCCTTCAATGGACAGCTGGCCAATTACATGGAACTGCGAGACGAAATCCTGCAGACCACCGACTTTCATCTGACTCGCCAGACTGACACAGAAGTCCTGCACCATCTGATTTCTCACGAACTGTCCGGCAATCCTGAAATTACTCCCGTTCAACTGCTGCAGACACTGCACAAAAAAGTTGATGGTTCGTGGAATATCGTGTTCCTGAATGCCCGTGGGCAGATGTTTGTCTCTCGCGACCCGCTGGGCATGCGACCACTGTGCTACGCCCATGAAGGGGCACTGTTCGCCGCCGCCAGCGAAAGTGTCGCACTCACACACCTCGGCTTCGCAGAATCCAGTATCCACAACGTCGAACCCGGACATGTCGTGGTTGTCGATGGACAGGGCGTGCAGGTTCATCAGTATGCCGAAAGTCCGCGCAAGGCCCACTGCTTCTTTGAATGGATTTACTTCGCCAACGCCGGCAGCAATTTCGACAATGCCGGCGTTTACCTGTCACGCAAACGCCTCGGTGAAGAACTGGCCCGCCGCGAAACACTGCCGATCGGCGATGACGTCATCGTCGTTCCGGTGCCGGATACAGCCAAGGCTGCAGCCGACAGCATGGCGTATCAGCTGCGAGTCCCTTCGCTGGAAGGTCTGATTCGCAATCGCTACATCGGTCGCACCTTTATCGAGGGCAACAACCGGGCCGATAAGGTCCGCATGAAATACACGCCACTGCCGGAAATCATGGAAGGCAAACGCGTCCTGCTCGTTGACGACTCCATCGTCCGGGCCACAACACTGCGGGAACTGCTGGCACTTTTGAAAGCACGCGGCAAAGCCAGCGAAATTCACGTGCGGATCGCCTGCCCACCGATCATTGCCCCCTGCTTCTACGGTATTGACATGTCCACCGTCAGCGAACTGTTCGCTCCCGGTTTCATGCAGGGCCCGGTCATTACCGCCGAAGAAGAACAAACGATGGCTCGCTTCATTGGCGCTGATAGTCTGCACTATCTGCCCGTTGATGCCCTGTCGTCCTGCGTTGGGCTGCCCGCTGAATCCCTGTGCCGCGCCTGCGTCAATGGCGTCTACCCGACGCCCGCTGGTGAAGCACTCTACCGTAAAGCACTGCAGGAATGCGGCAAGCATCCGTCCGGATGTCAGACAGATGCCCCGCCACAACAGCGAATCTTCCGCTGACCGCTCTGCGGCCAGCCACCCATCACGGCCGCTTCACCATGGATCACGAACGCCTCAGACAGGAAATCGCCTTTGCTGCCGCCAGACTGCTGGCCTGCCGGCAGTGCAGCACCTACCACGACGCCCGCTGGACCGCGGCCCGCGCTGTCACTCGCAGCTACCTCCCGGCACAGGCATTGCCCACGGATCTCGAAATTCGCATGGCGCTCGATCAGCAGGTCGCCGCAGACAGTCGCCTGCATGCCGCTGATCAGTCCCGCACCGATCAACGCTGGCAGTACTTCCTGTCGCTGCTCCTGCCCCTTGAAAAAGTTGTTCAGGACCGCGAATCACACCCCGAAGGTGATGTGCTGTATCACTGCCTGCAGGTCTTCGAACTGGCACGCGAACGCTGTCCATGGGATGAAGATCTGCTGCTGGCGGCCTTACTGCATGACGTCGGAAAAGGCATCGATCCACGCGACCACGTCAACGCCGGTATGGCAGTCCTGCGCGGACGAGTCTCTGAGCGAGTCCTGTGGCTCATCGAGAATCACGGACTGGCACAACGTGTCCTCGATGGCACCGCCGGAGCTCGAGCCAGACGACGCCTCGGAACCGCCGAAGACGCAGAAGCCCTCGATCTGCTCACGGCCTGCGATCGCGAAGGACGGCTGCCCGGACGTGTCGTCTGCACCCCGGAAGAAGCACTGCAGTTCCTGCAGGACCTTGAAGCAGAAAACGATGCATAGTCGCCCAGCCCGGAACAGCCTCGAAAAAACCGGATCAACGAAAAATCATGTAAGCACCTGCAGGTTGCAGTTTGCTTGGGTCGGCGAAAAACGCCCTCGATACTGCTTCCGAGCCAGCAAAAACACAACCGCTCTGACGCAAACAACAACAACCGTCAGCTGACGCTAACCTCGACTTGGCTTTCGTTATTGCGTGCTGAAATTCCAATTTCATCGCCGCGCTGGGGGCCGCAATCGGAGGAGGAGCAGTGGGCCGAGTTCGTCGTCGGTCATGGATCGAGTTTCCCGCAGAGACGCTGAAACGCAGAGTGGTTTTCTTTGTGTGGCTTTTTCTCCGCGTCTCTGCGCCTCTGCGGGACCTCGCTTTCGTTATTCCGTCGTGGCGTTCCTGTTTCACCGCAGCGCGGGAGGCCGCAATCCGAGGAGGAGAAAGAGTAAGCCGAGTTCATCGTCGGTCATGGGGCAAGTTTCCCGCAGAGACGCTGAGACGCAGAGAGGTTTTCATCGTGTTTCGTTTTCAGATCAACGAAAAATCATGTGCGCACCTGCAGGTTGCAGTTTGATGGAGTTGGCGAAAAACGCACTGGATACTGCTTCCGAGCCAGCAAAAACACAACCGCTCTGACGCAAACAACAACAACAACAACCGTCAGCTGACGCTGACGGCTCGCCTGTATGGCGGGGGGG
>CAXBSH010000030.1:0-28464 GCA_963977705.1 uncultured Planctomycetaceae bacterium | reverse complement strand
CCTTCACCCCACACAAACACCTACCTGCCGCCCCCCAGCCGAGCCGTTACAGTAAGCTCACGGCTATTGCCGTCCGGCCCTGTCGCCGCGCCGATACTCGCTGATCGTACCATGGGCTTCAGCCCGTGTCGTCCACCGCGCCCCCCACGCAAACCGCTAGCCTAAGCTGACAGGTATCGTCATTTGCCTCTGCCCGGTGATGCCCTTCCTGACACGGAAGCAGTATCCCATGCCTTTTTCGCCAACCCCACCAAACTGCAACCTGTAGCTGCACACAGGATTTTTCGTCGATCCAGCCAAACCCCTCAGCGTCTCTGCGGGAAATCACCCCATACTCAAACACGAACTCGACCCACTCATCCTCCTCCGATCGCGGCCCCCCGTGCCACGGTGAAGCAGCAATTCCACAACTCAACAACGAAAGCTTTCGCCCGCAGAGGCGCAGAGACGCGGAAAAAAACAACACAAAGCAAACCCCTCAGCGCCTCAGCGCCTCAGCGTCTCTGCGGGAAACTCACCCCATACTCAAACACGAACTCACCCCACTCATCCTCCTCCAATCGCCCCCCCGCCTTCAGCGGTTTTCTCCGCCGCTTCCTGCTGGATTCACGAATCCGTCCTCGATAAGCTTCACAGCACCCGGACACTGAATTCTCCGAAACGCTGCCTGCCGTCTCGTTCCCCACCAAATTCTCAGCCATCCGTGCTGTTCTTGTGCAGCCCTCCCTATCGGACCGTGCCATGCAATTTGACTTTGCCTTCCCAGTTCCGACACGTGCAGTTCGAACCACTGCTCATCACAGCAAACTCCTCGCGTTCGCTGTTGCCCTGCTGACCATGACGCCAATCAGTCATGCTCAGGACACCCCCCGGCCTGCCCGCCCCACGCCCCCCACGACCGCTCGGCCGGAAAACGCCCAATCAGCAGAGGACCAGGTTTTCTCCGGACCGCAGATCGGCGAACTCCTGCCTGAACTCCCAATTCGCCTCGCACTTGGAGCACAGGCTGGCTCTGACTTTGACCCCGTAACAACCGCTGCCGCTAAACCCGTGCTGCTGATCTTCGTTCATGATATCAACCGACAGTCGATCAGCATGACTCGAGTCCTCTCCGGTTACTGCGCCTCCCGAGCAGACACGGGACTACAAACGTCCGTCATTTTCCTTGCCGATGATCTCCCTGCCGCAGACGCTCAGATCCAGCGCATGCAGCATGCGCTCACACCCGACATCCCCACCGGGATTTCACCCGACGGTCGTGAAGGCCCGGGAACATGGGGACTCAATCGAAATGTGACCCTCACAATCATCATCGGGCAAGCGGGCAAAGCCACCGGCAATTTCGCTCTGGTTCAACCCAGCCTGCAGGCAGATCTGCCACGCATCCTGAAAAGTCTGGTGGCCGAAATCGGCGGTGAAGTTCCACCACTGGAAAAACTGCCCGGCATGCCAAAGATGGAAAGCCGTCCAGCAGCAGGTTCCACGGCACCTCCCGACATGCGCGCCCTGCTGACACCTGTAATTCGCCGCGATGCACCCGATCAGGATGTGCAACTGGCTGCCGAAAAAGTTGAAGCCCGGGCCGAGACAGACCCAGCCGTCCGTGCAGAGCTGGCACGAATCTCAACCACGATCGTGAATTCCGGAAAACTGTCCAATTACGGCACTCCCAGGGCCCAGGAATATCTCCGCAAATGGGCTCAGAAATATGGCGCCAACAAATCAGCAACACCCGCCAAAACCAGCGAATGACAGCCCGCCTCCTCAAATACCCTGTCCTCTTACTGCTGCTGACCGTCAGCCTGCTGCCGGCACAGACCGTCCACGCTGTTGACCCCCGCACTTCCCGCCACGCTGCCGATTTTCAGACACAAGTACTGCCACTCCTGACCCGCCTCGGCTGTAACTCCGGAGCCTGCCATGGTGCTGCTGCCGGACGCGGCGAATTCCGACTTTCCCTGTTCGCCGCAGATCCCAACGCTGACCTCCACGCCATTACTGTCGAACGCCACAGCCGTCGTATCAACCTCGCTTCCCCGGAACAGAGCCTGCTGTTGAAAAAAGCCTGTGGACAGCTGAATCACGGCGGTGGACAGATTCTCGAACCCACCAGCAGCGAGACACAACTGCTGCTCGACTGGATCCGCAACGGGGCCACCAGTTCGGCCACTCCAGCCAGCTGCACCCTGCAGATCACGCCGCCAGACTTTCATGCTGCACATGTTCCCGCCAGCACACCACTGCAGATCACAGCCACCTTCAGTGATGGATCCTCACTTGATGTCACACAATTCTGTCGCCTCACGTCGACTGATTCGTCAGCCGTCACCGTCTCTGATGACAACGTCGCCACAATCCTGCGTCCCGGACAGCATCACATCATCATCAGGTATCTTGATCAGACTCAGATGCTGCGACTGCACAGCCCTTTCTCCAGCATGCCACCAGCCTCAGCTCCCCCCTCTGCACTCGGCCTGATTGATCAGCATGTCCAGATGACACTGCACCAACTGGGACTGCCCGCAGCAGCTCCGGCAACTTCAGAAGTCTGGATCAGAAGACTGTATCTGCAGTTGAGTGGTACCCTGCCAGTGCCCTCTCTGGTCCAGCAGCTGGCAGCCAATGACACGCCCGCCCTGCGACACCGAATTATTGACGACCTGTTCGACAGTCCTGCCTTTACAGATTACTGGACACTGCAACTTGCACACCTGCTGCAACTGCACTCCCTGCCCAACGAGCCGGAAGCCTTTGCCGCTTCAGCAGAATGGCTGCGACAAGCGGTTGCTGCTGATCAGCCACTCGACGAAATCGTCCGCCAGATCCTGCTCGCCAATGGTGATTCACACACCAACGGTGCCGCCGGATTCAGCCGCATGACCGCCGATGCTCGCAGTCATGCAGAATTCGTCGGACAAGCATTTGCCGGCATCAGCCTCGGCTGCGCGAATTGCCACAATCATCCGCTTGATCGATGGACTCAGGACGATTTTCACGGCTTTGCCGCAATCTTCGCACCCATGGATCGCGGCAGAATCGTACGCTTCACTGGTCGCGGGGATGTCACCAATCTGCGAACAAGTGAACCTGCCACGCCCAGGATTCCAGGCTTACAGTACCTAGATCGCAAAGGTGATCATCGCGCCGCCGTGGCCGCATGGTTGACCTCCGGAACATCGCCCCCACTCGCACAGAATCTTGTCAATCGACTCTGGAAGCATCTGTTCGGCCAGGGCCTGATCGAACCCGTGAATGATCTCAGCGTGACAAATCCCGCCACACACCCGGAACTGCTGCAGGCACTGACCTCAGAGTTGATCGGCGATCACTGGAGCCTTCGTAAGATCCTTCGAAAAATCGTCCTCAGCGAAGCCTGGGGACGGTCCTCAGTCGACCCCGGCATGATCACCAGTAACCCATCACCAGAGGCTGCACTGCACACCGCTGAAATCAGATTCCTCGCCCGTCGCAGCGTCCTGCCCATGCCACCGGAAATTCTGGCAGATGCTGTTGCTGACGTACTCGGCGTACCACTGGAACTCAGTCCGCAGACGGCCGTTCGAGCGGTCCACGTCCTTGACCCTGCCCGACCTGCAGCAGACCTCGATCTGCTGGGACGCTGTCGTCGAATGAATAGCTGTGTACTCAGCAATTCACAGACCGAACTGCCGCTCGCGGCACAACTGCACCTGCTGAACGGGTCGCTGATCAACAGCCGCATTACTGACCCCGCATCCAGACTGCAGCAAATGCTGCTGGCCGGTCAAACGGATTCGGAAATCATCACCTCCGGCATACTCCACGCTCTCAGTCGGAATCCTACACCCACAGAACTGCTGACATGGCAGCAGCAGCTCAAATCCAATAATCCAGCCGAACGACGGCAGCAACTGGAAGACTTTTTCTGGAGCCTGCTGAACAGTCAGGAATTCCGCAGTATTCCCTAGGACGTCAGATGATCCCCCGCTCACGATCACATCCATTCGCAACTTGCCTGCCATCGCGCCGCGGCGTTCTGCAGTGCGGGCTGTCGACACTGGCTGCTTTTGCCGGCCTGCCCCCGCAATCCCCTGCCTTGCCGCAGTCACGCACCGCTCGCGCCACATCCTGTATTCTGCTGTGGCTGGACGGTGGCCCCAGTCACCTCGAAATGTTCGACCCCAAACCCACGGCACCTCAGGAAGTCCGCGGGCCCTTTCAGACCATTGAAACATCAGTCCCCGGAATCCACATCAGCAGTGAACTGCCTCGCACGGCAGCCATCACTCAGCACCTTGCCGTTATTCGCTCCGTCACCTCCCCACTCGGTGAACATGGCCTCGCCAACAATTATGTCCTGACGGGCTATCCACCATCGGCCGTGCTGCAGTATCCCAGCATCCCCGCAGCCGTCTCGGCCCTGCGGCCACAGCAGCCCGGATCCTCGCTGCCCGCCTGGGTGGCCATACCCGAAGCCGGTTCCGCCGGCACCGGGTTTCTCAGCAGCCGCGCACAATCATTCGCCACCGGTGGTGATCCCGCAAGACCAGACTTTCAGGTCCGTGATCTGCAGCTCTTTCCCGATATTGATCAGACACGCATGCAGCGTCGCCTGCAGTATCTGGAACTCTGGGATCGCCACAGAACACAGTCCGCGGATCGACACCACGCGTCCGCCAGCCACCTGCAAACCGCCCTGAAAATGGCCTCCACGGAATCTGTTCGAGCGGCCTTCGATCTGCAGCAGGAAGCAACCGAACTGCGTCAGGCCTACGGGCCGCGCACCTTTGGCCAGAGCTGCCTGCTGGCACGCCGCCTCGTGCAGCACGGCGTTCCCTTTGTGACCGTCAACTTCCCCGGCTGGGATACTCACGACAATCTGGTACTGCAGCTGCGTGATGGTTACAGCGGTGCTCGCGAAGGCGTTGGACTGCTGCCCACCTTCGACCAGGCCTTCGCTGCACTGCTGACAGACCTGCAGCAATCCGGTCTGCTGCAGCACACCCTCGTCGTCGCTGTCGGGGAATTCGGACGCACGCCAAAACTCAACACACGCGGTGGCCGAGACCACTGGCCGCGAGTCTTCAGCGCAGTCCTCGCCGGGGCCGGCATCGCCGGCGGTCAGGTCATCGGGGCCAGTGACCGCACCGGCGAAAGTCCACTGGATCAACCCGTTACTCCACGCGATCTGGCAGCCACCATCTACACATTACTGGGACTGGACCCTCAGCAGAGACTGAATACACCTGACGGCCGTCCGATTCCTCTGACGCAGGATGGCCAGCCCATCGCTCAGTTGCTCCCGACAGCTTCCGGAACTGCTTCGGAATGAACACTGCATCCTTCGCAGCATGTCGGCCCAGCATGCGTCCTGCTTTCTTTGCACTGTTGCTGTGCTGCTGCTCACCCATCGCCGCACAGGTCCGCCCGGCCGTTGCTGTCTGGGGACCTGAACCCGGAACCGTGCTGGTGGGGTCTCAGTCAGGCCTGCAAACATATTCGTGGCCCGCACTCCAGCTCCTGAAAACACTGGATTGCCCGATGGAAGCCGTCCTGTCACTCTCACTGTCTGCCAGCAGGCAACAGCTGCTGGTGGCCGGTGGTACCGCCGGAGAAACCGGCCAGCTGCAGATTCTTGATCTGCCCAGTGGCCAATCAACACAGCTCGCCAGTCCGCATTCAGACCGCATTACACGAGTGCAGTGGCTGCCACAGGAACAGCTGCTGCTGACCGCCTCTGATGATGGAACAGCCGCAGTACTCAATGCAGCGGACGGAACCCCTGTGCAGCGAATCACTCTGCATTCCAAACCACTGCTGGCACTCGCCTGTTTCCAGCAGACAGCTGTGACAGCCGGAATGGATGGCATCATCCGACTGTGGCACACGCAGAATGGGCAGTTGCTCAGAACTCTGGACAATCATACCGCGCCAATCACGGCGCTGCTGATTCCACATGCTGCCGCGAACACCGACAGCCCCCCATCGATGTACTCCGCATCCCGCGATCGCACAGTGCGACTCTGGCAACCTGACCGCGGACGCCTCGTGCGCTTCGCCAGACTGAATTCTGTTCCCGAGTGCCTGACATTGACGTCAGATGGCAGCCTGCTGCTGGCAGGCTGCAGTGACGGCAGCCTGCTGACGCTGCAGCCAACAACACTGCAGGTCCTGCAGACGCAGCAGTCAGACGCTGGCACGATCTGCGGAATCCTGCCGGCTCCCGACTCTGACGACCTGCTGATCTGCGGATCCAGTGGACTGCGCAGAATGACTGCCCGCACCGGGGAACAGTAATCCAGCCATTGTTCTCAGTGGTCAGCGCACCATGTTCCTGCAATGATGCACGCCCCACGCTGGCGCACAGCCGGTCTGCGAGTCACGGTCGAGACTGATCCTCAGGAGTTTGAATTATGCTCAGCGGTCTGCCACGAATGTTCAAAGTTCTGTCTGCAGTCACCCTGCTGCTGATCTTCAGCGAAAGCCCGACAGTCGCTCAGGATCATCCTGACCGCACAGTACAGCCCGGAGTGCCGCAGGGCAAAATCACCAGCGGTGATTTCAGCAGCAGCCGCATTTTCCCCGGCACCACTCGCAGCTGGAGCTTGTACGTGCCGGCTCAGTACACTCCGGAAAAACCAGCCAGCCTGATGGTCTTCATGGATGGGTCCGGATATGCAAAGACCGACGGCGCATTCCGGGTCCCTGTGGTGTTCGACAATCTGATCCATCAGCAGGCCATGCCCGTGACAATCGCCGTGTTCGTGAATCCCGGCACGATCAAAGCGGAACTGCAGGGAGCAGCCGACCGCAGTAATCGTTCGTTCGAATACGACTCACTGGGAGACCGCTACGCACGCTTTCTGCTGGAAGAGTTTCTGCCTGTCGTCCTGCAGGGACTGAACGTGTCAGCCGATCCTTCACAGCGTGCTGTCGGCGGGATCTCATCCGGCGCAATCTGTGCGTTCACAGCCGCCTGGGAACGACCGGAGCAGTTTGGTCGAGTGCTCAGCCACATCGGCAGCTACACCAACATCCGCGGTGGCTGGGAATATGCCAGCCTCGTACGAAAAACAAAGTCCCAGCCCAAACCGATCCGCGTCTACCTGCAGGAAGGGCGAGAAGACCTGAACAACCTGCATGGCAACTGGCCATTATCCAACCACGAGCTGGCAGCGGCACTGCAGTTCGCAGGCTATCAGTATCAGCTGCAGATGACTGAGGGCGGTCACAGTGGCAAAGCGGCTGGCGAGTGTCTGCCGGAAGCACTGAAGTGGCTCTGGTCCGATGCTCCTTCGACCGTCATTCCATCACAGGAAACAAAACCGGACTGGCAGCCGCATGCAGACGCTGTCGTTCAGGATGGGGTACCGCAGGGCAGGGTGGAAGAGCTGCCGGCCTGGGAATCGCAGATATTTCCCGGGACCACGCGGAAACTGAGCCTTTACATCCCGTCACAGTATCGACCGGAAACTCCCGCTGCTCTGATGGTGTTTCAGGATGGCGAGCGATTTCGGGATGTGCAGGGACGCTGGCGAGTCCCGGTGGTGTTTGACAATCTGATCGCTAAGGGCGAGATGCCGCCGACCATTGCCGTATTCATCGATCCGGGTCATGACAAAAGTCGCGAAATGCAGAACAATCGAGCATCCAACCGGGGCTTCGAATACGACAGCCTCGGTGATCGGTATGTCCGCTTTCTGCTGGAAGAAATTCTGCCCGCAGTGCGCAGTAAGTATGTGATCTCGGAAGACCCGAATCTGCTGGCCATCGGCGGTTCCAGTTCCGGAGCAATCTGTGCCTTCAACGCGGCGTGGGAACGTCCTGACATCTTCCGCCGTGTGTATTCCAGTGTGGGCAGTTTTACGAATCTGCGCGGTGGCAGTGTCTATCCGTCACTTGTGCGAAAGACAGAACCAAAACCCATCCGAGTCTACATGGCAGACACCAGTGGTGACATCGACAACCAGTTCGGCAGCTGGCCGTGGGCTAACCAGCAGATGGCCTCAGCACTGCAGTACATGGGTTATGATGTCCGGTTCGACTGGGCCGAAGGCTATGCTCACAACTCGGACTTCGGAGGTGCCCGTTTTCCCGATGCCATGCGCTGGCTGTGGCGCAAGGAACAGCATACTCCGGTACTGGACACCAGAGGAGATCTTGGTGGTGACCTGACACTGCTGAAACTGCTGGTTCCCGGGAGTGGCTGGGAGCCGGTGGCCGAGGGACTGGGGTTTGCAGATGCACTCTGTGCCGACAGTCAGGGCAACCTGTATTACTGCGATATGAAAGCGCCGGCTGTTTATCGAATCAGTGCTGCAGATGGAACTCAGACTGTGGTCTGCCACGAATCCGTCAGCGGACTTGAAATGACGGCAGACGGTAATCTGATTGCCTGTCAGGGTTCGAAAAAACGCATCCTCAGTATTAACGCGACGACAGGTCAGTCGCAGGTGCTGGTAGAGAATGTGGTACCCAACGACCTGGCACTCGGTCGTGACGGCTGGGTGTATTTCACGGACACTGGAGCATCGGCCGTCAAACGATTCAAACTGGGCAGCACGGAAGTGACGACCGTCGACGAAGGGATCAACAAACCCAACGGCATCGCGGTCACTGGTGACGGAGGAACTTTGGCCGTGTCGGAATATGGCGGTCGATTCACATGGACCTTCCGCATTCGCAGTGACGGAACACTGGACGCGAAGATGCCAACGATGCCCCTGCGGTTGCCGATCAATCAGCAGGGCGAGTTTCGGATGAGTGAACCGCCACCATATCTGGAAGCAGCAAAGGGTGATGGTATGGCGGTGGATGCCGCTGGCCGCTTCTACGTGACCAGTGCGGTTGGAGTGCAGGTGTTTGATCCCACGGGTCGCCCCTGTGGCGTTCTGCCGACGGTGGATCGCGGGCAGCCGCTGACCACCTGCATCCTTGCGGGTTCGGATTTCAACACTCTCTATATTGCTCACGGAAGTCGTCTTTATCGACGGCGTTTGACAGTGAAGTAATCATGGCACGAACGGATTTGTAGACATCGGAGAGCATCAAATGACAAGTCGACGACACTTTCTTGATACCACTGCTCGAGGAATGCTGGCGGGGCTGGCCGGTCAGGGCTTACTGCAGTCCGGCCAGCAACAGCCTCCGGAAGCAGGGCAGCGTCGGCGCATGGCAGTACTGACAACCGAATGGCGTTATCATTCGCATGCGTGGCACATGGCCGAGCGATTCCTTGCCGGCTACCCGACTGGTGGTCGCTGGCACCAGCCGCGTCTGCAGGTCGTCTCGGCGTACGTGGATCAATTCCCGGAGAATGATCTCAGCAAACAGCGAGCACAGGAATTCGGGTTCCCGATTTTCGGTAGTGTCGCTGAAGCTCTGCGGTGTGGCACCGACAAACTGGCCGTTGATGCCGTGCTGCTGATCGGCGAACACGGACAGTATGAACAGACAGAATATGGCCAGACCAAATATCCGCGATACGAATTGTTTCGGGACGCCGTCGATGTCTTTCGCCGGGATGGCCGGGCTGTCCCGATTTTCAATGACAAGCATCTGTCGTGGAACTGGGAATGGGCCCGACAGATGTATGACTGGTCCAAAGAACTGGGCTTTGCCTTCGATGCTGGCTCTTCGCTGCCGGAAACGTGGCGACTGCCGGCCGTTGATCTGCCAGCGTCAGCCGAGGTGGACGAGGTGTTGTGTGTTGCGATGGGTGGTATGGACAGCTATGACTTTCATGCGCTGGAGGTGATTCAGTGTATGGTCGAGCGCAGGCGAGGTGGAGAAACGGGCGTGCAGTCCGTACAGGGGTTGCGCGGTGCTGATGTCTGGCGCGCGATGGATTCGGGCAACTGGAATCAGGGAGGCTGGAATGGTGACCTGTTTGCGGCCTGCCTGGCCCGCAGCCAGACGCTGCATCAGGCAGAGACGAACAGTCATCGATATCCCACACCTCAGCAGATTCGCGAGTGGGTGCAGGAGCCGGTCGCGTATCGCATTCAGTATCGTGATGGCCTTAAAGCCACGATGCTGCTGCTGAACGGACTGGTGGGTGACTTCACATTTGCGGCGAAGCTGCGAGGTCGTTCGGACCTGCTGTCGACGCTGTTCTATCTGCCATCGGTGCCCAATGTTGCGTATTCGGCGGAACTGATGTCGCGAGCCGAGGAGACGCTGGTGAATGGGAAGACGCGAGTCCCCATTGAGCGAACTCTGCTGACGACCGGGCTGGTGGAAGCCGGCGTACGTTCCGTGGGACTGGGACGTCGAGTGGAAACGCCACACTTGCACATTTCCTACCGTGCTCCGGCTGAATCACAGTTTGCCAACCAGTGACGGCCGCAGTCGTCTGATTCCGGGCCCGGGTGAACCAACCGCAGCCCCAGCATTCCTGCTCGGCCCCGTCCATTAAGAAATACCGGGGATTTCAAGGGTGATAAGACGTTCGTGCCCGGGCTGAAGCCCAGACTACGGTTTTGTCCGCGGCGTCATATCTGATGGGAGAGACAGTAGGCGTGGCCCTGGCTTCAGCCCGGGCGCCGGATGCTCTGCCCCCCTTGAAAACCCGCGTATTTTCCGAGTTTCGGGCTGATCATTCCTGGGAACAGAATTCAGCGAACCCGCGGATTTCCCGAGTGTCTTTTGCAGTGGAAATGCCGGAATTTCCTCAGCTCGGGACTCTCGCAGGCCAGCAAACCCCGCGCTTTACAACTCCCGATCTGCATGTTAGAGTTTCTTGAGAGAAGCACTACCCCGTGGTGTAATCGGTAGCACGACAGGTTCTGGCTCTGTCAGTTGGGGTTCAAGTCCCTACGGGGTAATTTATTCCGCGTTGCTGACTTCCGGAGAGGTGACAGAGCGGCCGAATGTGCCGGTCTCGAAAACCGGTGTACCGGCAACGGTACCGAGGGTTCGAATCCCTCCCTCTCCGCTTCCGACACCCGGCATCCTCGACATGCCTCTTCCTGCAGCGGTCGCTCAGCCCTTCAGCGCATGCAGCCCAGAAAATGGCTCCCTGCCATCCTGAGCGCCTGCCCCACATTCAAAAGACAATGCTCAACGCCCACGGCCCGCAGCCCCGTCTTGATCCAAATAAAACCAATAACGCTCTGCCGTGGCCCACGCCTGACGCCTCAATACCATCGGAACCACCAGGTCATGGATACCAATTCACGCAAACCCATGCTGAATCCCATTGCATGGGAAGCCTCTGATCAGACTGATGACAGCTACACAAAAAAAGCAGTCTGCTGGAATCCACTGGGCCCACAGCGAATCGCAATTGATTTTGCCACCAGGACAGTTCAGTTCGATCACTGCCTGCAGGCACGGTCCGGACTGGGACTGACTGCAAAACAGGCGGTCTGCAGCTTCAACGACATCTGCGGCTGTCGCGACTTCTTCGTCAAAGAACATTCCGGGCGGCTCTACCGCCTCCTGTTCGCTCTCGCGTCGCTCACAGGTACCCCCGTCAGCAGCCGGCAAATGGCTTCCTGTTTTATCAGCACAACCACCGGCCGCGGCCGCATCTTCGCTGACTGGAAGGGCTTCGATGATGTCCGTGCAGCACTGCGACAGATCGCTGCCAGCAGCTCGCACAAACGGCCCGCGACCGATGCTCCCTGGGTAGGCCCGCTCGTTGCCGCAATTGCGATTTTGATCACAGCGGCGGTGGTCTGGATGATGCTGTGAAATCGGGCGGCCAGCTTATTAACGGTAGCATCGCCCTCTCCGTCCTCCACCAAAGATGTCTCGGCCGCAGCACTGATTGATCGCCGATCTGTACTGCATTGACAGAACCTGCAGCTCGTCTTCGAACGACCGGCACAACAGCAGCACGCACTTCGCGGCGCTCTCACGCCCCCGGCCTGCTCGACAGTTTCCACAGATCAACCCACAGCGGATCTGACGAAATCCCCCATTCCACTGTTGTTTTCCAGGCAAAAGTCTGGTGAGATATCCAGCAGTTTGGCGAAAAATCCGCTGTACGATCCCGCCTGAAACCGCCCTCCCAGCCCCCCGCACCAAACGTCACTCGGTCGCTCCTGCCACTGCACACTGGACGCACTTTCATGAAAAGACGGGTCTTTCTCAGTGCTGCTGCTGCCGGCATCGGTGGATCCGCTATGGCCGCTGGCGGGGCAGCACCGGCTGCCCCCGGCACTGCTCGCAGCACAATCCTGTTCTTCCTCAGCGGCGGCGCTTCACACATCGACATGTGGGATATGAAACCGGCTGCCCCGCTGGAATACCGCGGCCCATTTCAGCCGATCGCCACTTCTGCTCCCGGTGTCACACTGTGTGAACACCTGCCGCTGCTGGCTCAACAGGCACATCACCTCGTCCTGCTGAACAGTATTGGCGGCAGCGTCAGTACCAACGACCATCACGCCGGCTACTACTACAATCTGACGGGCCACATCCCGGACTCCACATTCCTCAGCCTGGGCAACAACCGCACACCGTATGCCACTGACTGGCCCAGCATGGCAACGGTCGCCGGTTCAAAGCGCCCGCCACATCCTGATCTGACCAACGCCATCACTATCCCTCACATCGAAGGTGCTCCCGCTTATACTCGACCCGGACAGTTTGCCGCCCGACTCGGTACTCAGTACGACCCGCTGTATGTCATCGGCAGTCGTGACAAACCACTCAGTTTCCAGGCTCCCGCCATTACGCTGGAAGGTGGCATCACTCCAGGACGACTCACCGACCGCACCTCGATGCTGAAAGCCATCGACAATGCTCGCAGCGATCTCGATCGATCGGCTGCCGTTGAATCGTGGTCAGCTCAGCAGCAACGGGCCTTCTCGCTGCTGATGTCGCAAAGAACCACCAGTGCTTTTGACCTGTCACAGGAACCAGCCGAAGTTCTGGATCGTTACGGGCGTTCGATCAACGGCACCAGTCTGCTGCTGGCCCGGCGGCTGGCCGAAGCCGGTGTTCCCTTTATCACAGTCTTCTGGATGGGGGATGAAAAACAGGCCGAGCGTCGCAAGTGTGCCAGTGGCGGTGGCTGGGATACTCACGGAAATAACTTCCAGTGCCTGCAGGACTGGCTGCTGCCGGAATTTGATCGTGGCTTCTCTGCTCTTGTCGAAGATCTGTCACAGCGCGGATTGCTCGACCAGACCCTGCTGCTCATCACCAGTGAAATGGGACGCAAACCCAAAATCGGTGATCCGCGTTCCGGTGGCGTTGCGGGCGCAGGTCGCGATCACTGGACACACTGCCTGACGGACGTGATGGCTGGCGGTGGACTGCGTGGTGGGCAGACCTTTGGCAGCAGCGATCGGTTTGCCGAATATCCCCAGGATCGACCTTTGACACCCGCAGATGTGGCTCGCACTGTCTATCACGCGATGGGCATCACAGACCTGACCGCCTATGACAATCAGAATCGTCCGTACCAGCTGCTGGATGCAGGCGATGCACTGACGGAACTGTTCTGATCAAGTGCGCGGTGTAAGGAAGTCTTTGGGACACCGGCGCGCAAAATGGACCTCCCAAGGGGACGCCACTAATCCCAGTTCGGCAGGGCAAGGCTACCGCCGAGCCGAAGGGCTTATGCGGTGGGGAAAGTGGGCGGCTCAGCAGGAGCTTCGCCCTTAGGTCTTACCACATTTTTTTGACGGCCTGCCAGGGGCGAAAAAAGGTTTTTCTGTGCACTTTGTTGAGATTAGGTAGCCTGCGAAGGAGATTTCTGGGGGTTTGGGCTTTTTGCGAAGAGTTTGACGCGCGTTTGTGGTTTGGCGGCCGACCGAGGTTCTTGACCGACGGCATAGACTTCCAGCAAAGAAGTCGGTAGTAGCTCTATCACACACGGAGGTCCCTGATGGAAACGAAGCCCAAGAGTTTTGGAGAAGTAAATTTTTCTCACGCCCAACTGGGAGATGCCAGACGCACAAAGCGACTCGTGAAAACAGTCGATCTCATGTCTCGTCGGCCAAGCGGAACACTGCCGGAGAAACTCAACAAACCCAAAGACCTGCGTGCCTTTTACCGGTTGATGAACTGTGACGAGGTGACCCACGAAGCGATCCTGGCGGCCCACCGGGATGTCGTGCTGAAAAAAATCCTCGAGAGTGGCATCACAGTCCTGAACATCTGCGACTCAACCGAGATGGACTACACAACGCATGAATCTCTGAGCGAACTTGGACAGATCGGTAATGGAAATCATCGAGGCTACATCGTTCAAAACTGTCTCACTGTCGATGCGGAAACTGGCAGTGTTCTCGGATTGTGCAATCAAGTGCTGCATCATCGCGACAAAGTGGGAAGGAAGGAAACGCAAGCTCAAAAGCGCGAGCGTGAATCGCGGGAAAGTCGGTTGTGGCTGAAGGGTGTCGAGCCTTTGCCGGCGAGTTGGTCGATCGTTGATGTCTGTGATCAGGGAGCGGATACGTTTGAGTTCCTCGAGCATGAAACCCACAGTGGGCGACGTTTTTTGATTCGCGCGGCCTATGATCGCTGTATCTTCGTGGGACATGATGAGCCGTCGCTTTGCGAGTCAGAGTACCTGCGTTCGTATGCTGCAAAGCTTCCGCCGGCTGGGCATTGGACTCTGGAGGTGACCAGTCGCGTGAATGTGAAGAGTCCGAAGAAGAAAGGTGCAAAAGTCATACAAAAGCGTTCGGCACGCATGGCGAACATGGCCGTATCATTCGCTCCAGTCCAGATCAAACCGCCAAAGGAAAAGCACGGAAACCATGGCCTGGCGACTTTAAAGGTGTGGATCGTTCGAGTCTGGGAAGTCGATCCACCTGAGGGCGAAGAACGTCTGGAATGGTTTCTCGTCACGAATCAGCCGGTTGACACATTTGACACTGCATACCAGATTGTCAGTTGGTATGAACATCGCTGGATTATTGAAGAGTATCACAAGGGTCTGAAAACCGGCCTCAACATCGAAAGTCCGCAGTTCACAACAGAGGATCGACTGCAGCCTGCGATTGCAGTGCTGTCGGTTGTGGCACTCACGCTGCTGGAGATGCGTGATGCGAGTCGTCGTGTGGATGCGAAGACTCGCAAAGCGACGGAAGTCCTCTGCGACGACTATGTGGTTGTCCTCAGTATCTGGCGCCACGGTAAGCCGCATCGTGACTGGTCAATCCATGACTTCTACTATGCCTTGGCTCGCCTCGGGGGACATCAGAACCGAAAGAGCGATCATCCCCCCGGATGGCAAACCATCTGGAGAGGTTGGAATGAACTTCAAGCCATGCTTTGCGGCTTCGATGCCATGAAACTTTTGAAAGAATGTGGCTCTTCGTAAAATGCAAGCAGTCTTGTTTCGCTTGATCGAACAATAGGGGAGAACACCGCGAAATTCAGGGAGTGAGTTTTTTACTGAGTGGACCGAGCGACAACCGCTGGGGAGCCTCGGAGCATCTCCACGTCTTGTCTTCCGTCCGACAATGCACACTCCGCCCAGGAAGGCACCACCGACACCTGAAACCATAACTCCATGGTTGTCTCGAGGCTACGCGGACCACACGTTGTGAACTCTTGTGACGCATCATTCTGCCGGCGTGCACACAAGTTCGCATCGATCTATAAATGTGGTAAAACCTCAGGCCTCGCCCTCCCAAGGGGGAGTTCACTGACCACTGAGCACGGCTTACTCTGATGCACAAGGACTCAGATGATCCCCTGCACCACTGTCCCAGGCTGCCCGTCCAGCAGGCTGCCCGTGCCGTTGGCACGCCGGAATGTCTGCTGCTCATGCCCCAGTCCGAACAGATGCAGCAGTGTCGCATGGTAGTCGTAGTGGTTGACCACATTCTCGACGGCCTTGTGTCCGATTTCGTCCGTGGCTCCATAGATACAACCAGCACGAAAACCGCCGCCCGCCATCCACTGAGTGAATCCATAGGTATTATGGTCACGGCCGATGTTCTTCTCGTTCTGAATCACGGGCAGTCGCCCCATTTCACCGCCCCAGTGCACCACCGTGCTGTCCAGCAGGCCACGCTCCTTCAGGTCTTTCACAAGGGCCGCAGCCGGAGGAATGGTGCGACGACACACATTGGGCAGCCCCTTCACAATTCCGCCATGATGATCCCACGTCTGATTGCCGGTATGTAACTGCACAAACCGCACACCGCGTTCGATCAGGCGTCGAGCAATCAGGCAGCGAGTTCCGTAATCACGCGTCTCATCGCGATCCAGTCCATAGCTCTGCTGAGTGGCCTGCGTCTCGCTGCTGATATCCAGTGCTTCGCGAGCCGCTGTCTGCATACCGGCTGCCAGCTCATAACTCTGCAGCCGCGCACTCAGATCATGTTCGCCAGGGTGCGCTGCCAGCATTCGCGAATTCAGCCGATTCACGTAGGACAGCAGACGTTCCTGCGGAGCCCCCTGCAATGCGGCTGGCGGGTCAAGGTTCAGAATCCGCGGCTCCTGGGGACGCACAACGGTCCCCTGATAGACAGATGGCAACCAGCCATTCTGCCAGTTCTCGACTCCCAATACGGGCAGCCCACCGGGATCGGTCAGAACCAGAAATCCGGGCAACCGTGAATTATGACTGCCCAGAGCATAATTGAGCCACGCCCCCAGGGCCGGTCGCCCACCCAGCTGTCGTCCTGTGTTCAGCGCATTGATCGACTCACCATGATTGTTGACGCCCGTATGCATCGAACGAATCAGGCAGATTTCATCCGCCACTTCTCCCAGCGGTGCGGCCAGTTCGCTGAGATCCATCCCGCACTGACCATACTTTCGAAATCGCCACGGACAACCAAACAGTCTGCTGCTGGCTTCTCCGGCGTTGTCATATTTGATTGCCCCGGTATAGGTCTGCATGTGCAGACGATTCAGTTCCGGCTTGGGATCAAACAGATCAATATGACTGGGACCACCCTGCATGAACATGGAGATCATGGCGGTGGCGCGTGGCGCCGCCACCGGACGCTTCGGCTGCAGGTCATAAACAACAGGTTCCAGCGCTGGTTTCGGCGGCTCCGCCACAACCGCCTGCCCGCGAACCCACGCCGCAGCCAGACCCGCCAGCCCAAAGGCCTGCTGTGCCAGCAGATGACGTCGTGTAAAATGCGACATTTCGGCAGCTCCCGTTTCAACCCGCAACCACAAGTTACTCGACGCTCAGATCACTCGACGTACAGAAACCCGCTGGAACACAGCAGCGCATGACACCAAAGCGTCAGCGGATCACCTGCTGCGGCCGTCGCCGCATCTGCAGGCACGCCAGCCGCCGCCAGAAAATCGACCGCACCCGCCACGTCCTCAGCCGCTGGACGACGCCCAAAGACCAGTCGCCACGCCGTATCAATCTGCACAGCCTGATCCATTGATCCGGCCCGCAGACGCTCTGCCAGACCACCGGCCTGCTGCAGCACAAACGGATTGTTCAGCATCAGCAGAGCCTGAGAACTGGTTGTGGAGGCCGCCCGGCGCTCACAGTTGGGTGTCATCCGCGGCAGATCAAACGGTTCCAGCACGCCCAGAGGCATACTGCGGCGAACCTGCACATAAATACTTCTCCGCAGATCCTCACCGTTCAGGGCCTCCACCTTGCCTGTCGGTCGTCCGGCGGAATCCCTGGTATCAATCGCGATCACATACTGCCCCACATCATCGGGACTGACGGGAGCCGGCGGACCAGCCTGTTTGAGATTCAGCCGGCCAGCGACAGACAGCATGCAGTCGCGAATCGTCTCGGCCTCCAGTCGCCGCAGATTCATGCGTCCCAGCAGACGATTATCCGGATCCACCGCATCCTGTTCGGCACGACGTACCGACGACTGACGCCAGGCCACCGACGACAGGATCAATCGATGCATGTGCTTGAGCGACCAACCGCTGTCCATGAATTCACTGGCCAGCCAGTCGAGCAGTTCCGGGTGCGACGGACGCTCACCCTGGATCCCAAAATCCCCGGGCGTTGAAACCAGTCCCTGCCCGAAATGATGCATCCACACCCGATTCATCAGCACTCGCGCCAGCAACGGATGCCGTCCACTGGTCAGAGCCCGCGCCCACGCCAGGCGTCGCCCTGAGGTGGGCAGGCCAGGATCATCTTCGGGCAATGTCGATTCAAGTTCCGCCAGTACAGCAAGTCCCGCGGGAGTCACGGACTGTCGCGGCTGCTGATGATCGCCACGGAAGAACAGATGCGTGGCCGGAATCTTTCCTGGTACTTCCGTCAGACACATCACGTAGTCATCCGCCGGGCGTTTCTTCTTCACTTCAGCTGTCAGGTCATCCCACTTTTTGTTGAACCCATTCAGCCGATCAGGCAGATACAGGTACACAGACCCGCGATCCACATTCAGAAACGGGTATTCGCGAATCAGCTGCTGCTGTTCTTCTGACCGTTTGTCCTTCGCGGTTTCGCGAGCGGCGCGAGCCAGTGGCTGTCGGTCCGCAGGCAACTTCTGCAGCTCTGCTTCAAACGTCTCCTGCACGATTTTGTCGAGCTCTTCCGTGCGTTTCTTTGCCGTCTCAGCCAGTTCGCTGTCGACCGCCGCTGCTGTGGCTTTAGTTTCGGCAGACCACATTGACACAGTGCGACCTGCCGGGGCACGCCACTCCGCAGGATTCCACGCCGGCTCAAAAATGGCCCGCAGGCGGTAATAGTCCACCTGACTGATGGGATCATAGCGGTGGTCGTGACACTGAGCACATCCGACAGACAGACCCAGCAGACTGGTCGAGACCGTCTTGAGCATTTCTGCCATGACTTCATTGCGTGCGAGTGGCTGATCGACCGCCCCATCAGCAGTCCCGTCCGGCCCCATTCGCAGAAATCCGGTGGCAGTCAGAGCATCAGCCTGCTCAGCAGTCAGGTTTTCAAACGGCGGAGTCAGCAGTTCGTCGCCCGCCAGCTGCTCGACCACAAACTGATTCCACGGCTTATCTGCATTCAGCGAACGGATCACATAGTCCCGATACTTCCAGGCCCACGGCCGTTCCGGATCCTTTTCGGTGTAACCATCGCTGTCGGCATACCCGGCGGTATCCAGCCAGTGTCGCGCCCAGCGTTCGCCGTAGGCGGGGTTTGCCAGCAGCTGTGCAACAGCTGTGTTCCACGCTTCAGGCGACTGGTCCGCAAGGAACTCATCAATCGCCTGCGGCTGCGGCAGCAGACCAGTCAGATCCAGCCATAAACGCCGCAGCTGCGTCTCGCGATCAGCGGCCGGTGAAAACTGCAGCCCCTGCTGATTCAGACGCTGCAGCAGAAAGGCATCGATCGGATTGGCTGGAGCATCCGGCTGGCCGGCAAAGGGAATCGCGGGACGCACAATCGGCTGAAAGGCCCAATGCCGACGATCGTCATCTGTCAGCAGCAGCCCCGGCGGTGTCTGTTCAGGTTCTGCCGAACGCACCTTCGCACCCGCGGCAATCCAGTGCTGCAGTATCTGCAGATCCCGAGCCGGGACTTTTTTGTCCGTGGGCGGCATCTCACCACTGCTGATTCGCTGGAGCAGCAGACTGGCAGCAGGGTCACCGGGAACAATCGCCGGGCCGGACTGTCCTCCCTTCAGCAGCTGCTTGACGAAGCGTGCATCCAGACCACCCTGCAGTTCCGAGTCTTCACCGTGACAGTGCCAGCACCAGGTCTTCAGGACGCGCCGTGCATCGGCTTCGAAAACCGTATCTTCAGCCACCCCGACAGCAGAACAGAACAGCATGATTGCTATCCACAGCCAGCCGGCCAGCACCTGCGGATTCCATAAGCACGGCTGACGGAAACCGAGGGATGATTTCACTGGTGAGGACAGAGCGCACATCAGGGAGGCTCCGGAGAGACAAACAGCGGGCGTGACCCGGCGGAACCGGGGGATTTGAAGCAGAGTCCAGGTGGGACGAGGGAAAGATCTTAACGATCGGCTGCCCTCGCGGAAAAGCAAGTTTCCTCAAAACCGCGTGGTTTCTGTCGCGTAGACGGCTTTCGCGGGCGATATTTCCTGCTGACGGCTCAGTCCGTCGCGGATTTCGCTTGAGCAATCGAGGCAAATCGAACAGGATAACCCACAGAAACCTGCCAGTCCCGCCGCGTGAAAGTCGCGTTATGACATCCACCTGCAATCTTCTGTTCCGCCGCACTCTGCTGGGTCAGACGGCCTGTGGCTTCGGTACCATGGCACTGCAGGCTTTACTGCCGCGTCAGACCGCAGCCGAACAGACGGGTGCCAGCGTCAGCGCCACTGCCACCCGACTGCCGCTGCTGGTGCCGCGTGCCAAACGCGTCATCTTCGTATTCATGCAGGGCGGGCCCAGCCATGTGGATTCGTTTGACTGCAAACCCGAACTGATCGCTCGTCATGGTCAAAGCATCGACTTTACGGGTGTGCGTTTCGGTGACTTCGGCAAGGTCACGCAGCAGAAGCTGATGCAACCACTGTGGAAGTTCCGCGCTGGTGGACAATCGGGCAAACTGGTGTCCGATCTGTTTCCTGAAATTCGCCGGCATGTGGACGATCTGTGCTTTCTGCATGGCCTGCACACGGAAGGTGTGGCGCATGGCCCCGCCACTCTGTTTCTGCATACCGGAGCAACAGTGCAGGTCCGCCCTTCTCTGGGTTCGTGGGTGCTGTACGGTCTGGGTTCCGAAAACAACGATCTGCCCGGATTTATTTCACTGATGCCATCCGATGCGAATGGTGGACCGCGCAACTTCAGCAATGCATTTCTGCCCACAGTCTATCAGGGGACTCCCATCGGACGTGCTCAGACGGGCAGCAGTCAGATGACGATTGATCACATCCGCAGTCCGCATCTGACACAGCAGCAGCAACAGCACCGTTTTGATCTGACTCAGCAGCTGAATGCGGTGCAGGCCGCAGCAGCTCGCAATGGGCAGGACGAGGCAGAGGCTGTCATTCGCAGTTACGAGCTGGCGTGGCGTATGCAGTCGACGGCTCCCACTGTCATGGACCTCGCCAGTGAAACTCAGGAAACACAGCAGTTGTACGGTATCGGTGAAAAGGAAACGGATGAATTTGGTCGCCAGTGTCTGCTGGCCCGTCGTCTGTCCGAAGCCGGTGTTCGGTTTGTGCAGGTCAACTATTCGGATCAGTCGACCAATCCGCGCTGGGACCAGCACTCCAATATGCCGCAGCACGCGATTCACGCCAAAGCCACGGACAAACCGGTGGCCGGTCTGCTGCAGGACCTGAAGCAGCGTGGACTGCTGGAGGACACACTGGTGTGGTGGGGTGGAGAATTCGGACGCACGCCGTTTTCACAGGGATCCGATGGGCGCGATCACAACCCGCGAGGATTCACGGTATTCCTTGCCGGCGGTGGCGTCAAAGCGGGCTTTTCGTATGGTGGCACCGATGAAATCGGACACCTTGCGGTGGACGGCAAAGTCCACATGCACGATCTGCATGCCACACTGCTGTGGCTGCTGGGACTGGACCACGAACAACTGCGATTCCAGCACGCGGGACGACAGTTCCGACCGACCGACGTTTACGGTGAAGTGATCCACGACATTTTTGCCTGATTTCCGTGAAGGAACTCTGCATGACATCTGCACGCCCGCGTACGGGATCGTGGCTGCTGCTGTTCGGCCTGTGGCTGCTGCTGCAGTCCTCGGTCGCAGCTCAGTCAGCAAAAGCACGGAACGTGCTGTTTCTGATTTCTGACGACCTGAATACTGTGCTCAGCTGCTATGGTGCTCCCGGGGTCCGGACGCCCAATATTGATCGACTGGCACAGCGTTCCGTACTGTTTCGCCATGCCTATTGTACGTTCCCGCTGTGTGGCCCCAGCCGCAACTCGCTGCTGACCGGCCTGTACCCTAACAGCACCGGCATCCATGCCAACTCGCTGATTTTCCGCCAGTCCGTGCCTGAGCGAATCAGCCTGCCTCAGGCCTTTCGGCAGCAGGGCTGGATGGCCGGCCGAATCGGCAAACTGTACCACTACAATGTCCCCAACTCGATCGGTACCGATGGCCATGATGATCCCGGTTCGTGGGAGCTGGAACTGAACCCGGCTGGTGTCGATCGCATGAAAGAACATCCGCTGATTACGTCGCTCGTACCCAACTCGTTTGGTGGCATGCTCAGCTGGCATGCCTCCGAGCACCCTGATGAACAGCACACGGATGCGCTGCTGGCCGACAACGCCGACTGGGTTCTGGAACGCTGTGCAAAACGTCCGGAACGACCGTTTTTCCTGGCAGTTGGCTTTTTTCGTCCCCACACTCCTTACGTCGCACCGAAACGCTGGTTTGACCTGTATCCGGCAGCAGACATGCCGATTGTGACAGGGCTGGAGGCAGACCTGCAGGACATTCCGGAGGCGGCACTGCAGAGCCAGGTCAAGGCACAGCTCAGCATGACGGAGCAGCAGAAGCGTGAAGCTCGCCAGGCCTATCTGGCGTGCATCAGTTTTCTTGATGCACAGGTCGGAAAAGTGCTCGACTCACTGGAACGTCACGGACTTGATAAGAACACCGTCATCGTGTTCACCAGTGATCACGGATATCATCTGGGTGAACACAGTCTGTGGCAGAAACGCAGTCTGTTCGAGGAAAGTGCGCGAGTTCCGCTGTTAATCTGTGCCCCGGGCTGCGAACAGGGTCAGGTTTGTGAAGCCCCGGTTTCGCATGTGGATCTGTACCCCACGCTGACAGAACTCTGCGGTGTTGCACAGCCCACGGGACTGCAGGGGCAAAGCCTTGTGCCGATGCTGCAGGATGTTCGCAGCACGGGTCGCAACTGGGCTCTGACACAGGTGCAGCGTGGTGACGGGGCTGCGGCAGCCAAAGGTCGCCAGGCAGGCTCAGACAATCGCTGGTACGGCTACAGTCTGCGCACGCCACGCTGGCGCTATACAGAATGGGATGGCGGCAGGAAAGGTCGCGAACTTTACGATCACTCCAACGATCCTCAGGAACTGACCAACCTGGCCGACAAAGAGCCACATGCGGCAACCGTGGCAGAGCTGTCAGCCCTGCTGCAGACCGCAGTTGCCGGCAGCCTGCCTGCGGATGGAAAGATCCCCGAAGTACAGCCCGGCCTGTGGCCACCGGTGCTGATTGATCCCTGAGATCGCTGCCGAAACATCAGGGCGAGTTGAACACCTGCGCGGTGCCATCACCAGAGGCAATCACGATCTGTCGCCCGTCCGGCGAATACCTTGCGGTGTTTCCGATCTGGCCGACCTTACGCTCATGCACCAGACCACCGTCGCCCGTGTTCCAGATCTTCAGCTGGCCGGCATAACCATAGGACAACACGCGGTTGCCATCCGGGCTGAACGTGACGGAATGGATGAAGTCTGTGTGCCCTGACAGCGTGCGAATCTCGGCCCCGCTGGCAAGATCAACCAGATGCACCTTACGATCGGCTCCGGCAGCCGCCAGCAGCCCGCCGGACGGATGCAGTGCTACAGAATACATCGTCTGGTCAAAGGAAATCACCTGCTTCAGCTGACGTCCTCCGGGAATGTCCCACAGCCGCAAAGTCCCGTCGGCCCCTGACGAAACAGCAAAGGCCTCATCAGCACTCAGGGTCACCGCATGGACCGCTCCCTGATGCCCGGTCAGTGAAAATCGCTGCTGTCCCGTCAGATTGTCCCAGACACGCACTGTTTGATCAGCACTGCAGGAAACGACCAGAGTTCCCGTGGCACTGACAGCCAGTCCATAGACGGCACCACCATGCTGGAACTGCCGCCGCGGCTCAGGACTGGCACAGGCCCACTCATCCACTCGACCATTGGCGAGTGCAGTGAGCAGTAACCGCCCGTCCTGGGAAAACGACACACGCTGCACTGGTGCCTCACACTCAAACTGCTGCCAGATCGTCAGTTCCACCGGCGGCTGAATTCCGGTTGGAGTTGGACCACAGATTGTTACTGTCTTTCCGGAGACCACTGCCAGCCGACGATTATCAGCACTCCACTGCAGCTGGCCGATTGTGCCCTGGAGTGCCAGCGTTTGCAGCGGCTTCGTTCCATCGTTGGGATTCCAGAGCTGCAACTGCCCCTGCTCAGTACCCGTCACAACCCGCTGCTGATCGATGCGCACGGCGACAGCAGTGAACGGAGATTCCGCGGGCGCAAAGATTCGCTCTTCAGCGGCCGTTGTCGCATTCAGCTGCGCCGCTGTTCCGTTTTCCCGAATGACCAGCAGGGACGCCGCATTATTGAGCGATGCCAGCCCGCGCAGTTTGCCCGACTGCAGGGGAACAGTCCGTTGCGCTGCCACCTTCTGCAGCCAGACAGTCCCATCGCCACCTGCGGACACCAGACTGAGGTTATCGGCCAGAAAACGCACGCCCACTGCCCCCTGAGCGGGAGCGTGTTCGGCAAAAGTTTCCAGCAGCAGCCCCGTGGCCACTTCGAAGACTCGCACCTGTCCATCAACACCGCTGGCAGCCACTCGCAGACCATCACCACTCAGACTGACACTGCGGACAGCCACCTTCGCCTCGCAATCAGGCAGAGCACTGCCGTCCGGCTTCCAGAGCCGAACCTTGCCATCCATACAGGCGGCTGCCGTGACCTGCCCGTTATTCGCCACAGTCAGTTCAGCAACCGGCTGCCCGGCAGTCAGTACGCGGACCTGTTCTCCGGTACCCAGATTCCACTGCCGAATCTGCCTATCAGCCCCGCTGGCAAAGATGTGCTGCTGATCAGGAGACAGGGCCACAGCGACAGCACCAGCCGGCAGCTCCCAGCCACGCAGCAGACTTCGCTGCAGCAACTGAGCCTCATTCAAACCAGTCACCGCAAGACACTGCGTCTGATCGGCTGCCAGCCAGTCGGCGGATTGCAGGGCAACCGCTGCCGGTATCTGTTCAAGCAGCCGACCTGTTTCCGCCGAACGGATCTGCACCCACGGCTGGTTCTGACACACCAGCAGCTGTCGGCCTTCGCGATCCCACTTTGCTGAACTCAACCCGGCAATCGCGGGCAGGGAACGCAGACCCGATAAGTCCGCATTAAATTGATGCACCATGCCATTATCGGCAGTGGCCAGCAGCGTTTTGCCCGAACTGAGCACGTCCAGCGACCGCAGGGCCCCGGCCGGCGAGCCAACGCTGCCAGCCAGCATCCCGTCCCATTGCAGTCGATGCAGGCGAGTCCCGGATGCCGGCAGCAGTACCAGTCCATGTTCCTGCGAGATCCGTCGCAGCTGCACAATACTTTCATTGTCGGGTGCCCGAAATTCCCATGCCGGCATTGGAGCAGTTTCGCCGGCAGCCGGTTTCTGCTTCGGCAGAGGCAGCTTCCAGCCCCGCACAAGACCATCAGCACCGGAAGTGACCAGCAGACTGCTGTCGGCGGAAAATGCAAGCCCCTGCACCGCTCCACCATGAGCTGCCACGTAACCTTCCACAGCAGCATTTGCAGGATTCCAGATCCAGACGACCCCTTCAGCATCACCAGTAGCGACCAGCGCATCATCTGCACGAATTCCGGCAACCCTGACCGGCTGAGCATGCTGTGTGAATTGCTGCTGAGCCCCGCCGCCGGCAGCCCACACTCGAACCGTCTTGTCATCTGACCACGTCAGTGACCATTGACCACCCACCGATGACTGGACGCCCCGCGTTGCTGCGGCGTGCCCCGCCAGCGGTTTGGTGGCCGTCGGCAGCTTCCAGAATCGTACGCTGCCATCCTGCCCGGCACTGGCGAATCGCTGGGCATCCGCATGCACAGCCACGTCAGTCACCGCCCCTTCGTGACCCGCAACTTTCCCGGTGACGACAGCATCGCCCGAATTTGCCAGCCGCACTTCTCCATTGGCAGCCCCGGCAGCCAGCCACGCACCGTTGGATGAAACCGCCGCGCGAGTCACATCGTTGCCCAGTGCAGGGAACTCACGCAGCTGTTCACCCGTCTGCAGGTTGAACAGGCGGACCGGTTGTCCGGCTGTCAGGACGTATGCCTGAGTCTGTCCGGGAACTAAAGACAGTGTCACTGCAGCGGCCGGCAGGGCAATCAGCTTCCGCGGCGGAACAACGGGCAGCTGCCAGTGCCTTAACACGCTGTCATCACTTAAAGACAGGAAAGTGGCATTTCCAGTGGGCAACAGCAGCTGCGAGACTGCAACGGAACTGCCCAGTAACCTGGACACGGGCTGATCCAGATCCGGCGACCAGACAAGGATGCGTCCGGTTGTGTCAGCACTGGCCAGCGCATTACCGTCTGCTCGAATGGCCACCGCCTGCACAGGCGCAGTATGTCCGGCCCGTGCCGCCCGCTGCAGACCGACAGCAATTCCGGTGGGAATCAACTGCAGGCTGTTGTCCTGCAGGCCTGCCAGCAGCACCAACCCGTCAGGGCTGAGCACAGCGGCCTGCAATGGAGCAGTGGGTTCAGAAAGGCGCCGGAAAGGACTGCGCAGCGGCAGGTCCCAGACTCGCACGGTGTTGTCCTGAGCCCCGGTGGCCAGAGTTTGTCCGTCCGCACTGGTCGCCAGTGTGTACAACGGCCCGGTGTGCTGCGTCATTGTCTGCAGCAGCTTGCCCGTCCGAGCATCCCAGAGCATTGCCAGCTGGTCCGTGGACGCAGTGACGACACGTTCCGGATCACCGGCGAAGACAGCCGCCATAACGGCTCCGTTGTGGCCCTTCAGAGCCACCGGTTCCTGAGCGACTGCCGAACACCAGCAACACAGCAGCCCAAAATACGGCAAAAACCGGCTGAACGATTGAGTCCACATGGCACACCTCATTCCGGCAGTTCTCAGAAGGTCCTTGATTCCCGTCATTCTGGGGAAGCCACGTCAGCAACGCAACCCGACAGCCCATCTTGCGACAAACAGCCCGGCAAACTAACCTGCGGCAATTCCTGCCGAAATCGCCCCCCATTTGGCAGGAAAAACTGAAAAACAAGCAAAAAACGGCTCAAAACGACGGAAAACAGGGAAGTTTTTGATGTCCACAGTCATGGCTGCACTGCTGGTCACGCTGTTAACCAGCTGCCTGACATCTGCCGTGTCGCACCAGTTTACGATTGTTGGTGGAGCAGCAGCGGCCGTCGTATACACGGTGGCCGGGCTGATCAGCCCTCGCGCACGCCTGCACCCCATTTTCCTGTTCTGTGCCGCTACTCTGACCGTTCTCGTGCTGGTGTCCTCAGAAGTGAACACCAACAATATGCCGGGAACCATTCATATCTTTTCCTGCTACATCGCCACGCTGGCACTGGCAGTCTCTTCACCCGACCTGTCGAAATTCTGTCGCTGGGTCATCTTCTGCAACAATATCCTGTTGACGTTTTTCGTGCTGGGCCAGGTGTTGCGCAATCCCAGCCTGAAGGCCTGGTCCATCGACAATCCGTCCGGGGCTGCCAACCTGATGGCCGCGCAGATCAATATGACACTGCCCTTCGTGCTGATGAAGATCCACGATTCAAAGGAACAGCGGCGGCTGCTGTGGATTCTGCTGCTGATTCTGAACTGCACTGCAGTCATGGCCATCATGTCCCGCAACGGGCTGGGTACCATGCTGATCATCCTGACCCTCTACATCCTGTTCAATCACAAAGCCCTCTCAGTCTTCCTTGTCAGCAGTATCATTCTGCTGATGCGGTTTCTTGATGAACTGATGCAGATTCAGTTCATTCATCTGCTGCTGATTCGCTTCCGCATTATTGGCTACAAATCCATGGCCCCCAGATCACTGATCTGGGAGATTGCTTTTCATCACATCCGTGAAAACCCGTGGCTGGGAGTAGGACCCGGACGTCCCCGAGAATTCCTCGAGGTGATCGACATCTATCACGCCCACAATGACATCATCCAGGTGGCCATGGAGACTGGTCTGCCCGCTTCGGCCCTGTACACAACCATGATCGGACTGCTGCTGACTCTGCCGCTGTTCAGCCTGCGACGTGACCGCCGCACCTTTATGGCGTGTCTGCCGATTCTGGCCTATTTCGCTTACTCGTGGACCGGCTGCCCGCTGGGTCTGCCACCCGCCACTCTGCTGCTGGCAATCTGCGTCAATGAAGCACGGCTGCACGTGGCTGCTCGCAGCACCGACGAGCAGGCTCTGCAGCAGCGAAATCGCCAGTTACATGCAAGAACCATGCTGCCTCCGGTCCCCGGTCCAGCCAGGCTCAGACCACAGCTCTGAAGGCTGAAAGGAATCTGTATGTCAGAAGGCCCGATTCCCGTTTTTGTTCTCGGCTGCGGTCGCTCGGGGACCACCGTCACCGCCCGACTGCTGAATCATCTGCCCGGCGTGCATATCGCCAAGGAAACCGGCTATCTGAATCAACACTTCGAACTGCTGCGACAGATTGATCAACCTGCAGCACTTGAGCGGTTGCTGCAGATTGTCAATGCCTGGCTGCAGACGAATGACTGGAGCGGACGAGCCAGCGCGGCCGACTTCGCGGAATTCTGCCGACGTCAGCGAATATCCGGGGCAGCCGCATTCATCCACTATGTCTGGTCCATCGATTGCCCGGAACCCTGGGAAAACCTGCGATTCATTGGCGATAATACGCCCCTGTATGCCCTCTCACTCCCGGAAC
>CAXBSH010000029.1:0-28663 GCA_963977705.1 uncultured Planctomycetaceae bacterium | reverse complement strand
CCTGGCTTCATTTGCATTATTGCCAGCTTTTTTGTTGATGGTGGCGCCTCAGGTGTCGGCTGGACCGCTTACCCGACCATTTCAAGCGCCGCCATGGCTTCAGGTGAACTGGCAAGCCCCGCCGCCCGCCAGGCCGGCACTGGTCATGTCCTGTGGCTTGTTTCACTCATTTTCGTCGGTGTCTCCTCGCTCATGGGCAGCGTCAACTACATAACCACGGTCACCCACTTGCGGGCACCGGGGCTTTCCCTTTGGCGAATGCCTCTGACTGTGTGGGCCCTGTTCATCACCGCGGTCCTGCAGGCCGTGGCACTGCCACCTCTCACGGTGGCCCTCATGATGCAACTTCTCGACAAGACGGCGGGTACCAACTTCTTCCTGCCGCCGGGTGGTGTTGGCTTTGGCAACTGGAGCACAGGACCCGGTGGAGGACAGCCGCTTCTCTGGCAGCACCTCTTCTGGTTCTACTCCCACCCGGCGGTCTACATCATGATTCTGCCCGCCATGGGTATGGTCTCCGATGTGATGGTTGCCTTCTGCAGGAAACCGCTTTTCGGATACCGACCGATGGTCTATTCAATGGCGAGCATAGCGGGCCTTGGTTTCATCGTCTGGGGCCACCACATGTTCCAATCGGGAATGGACCCGCGCCTTGGAACCGGCTTCATGCTCGCCACCGTCATGATCGCCTTGCCGTCCGCCGTCAAAACTTTCAACTGGCTTGCAACCCTTTGGGGCAGCAAGATCACATTTTCATCAGCCATGCTTAACGCGCTGGGTTTTGTCTCCATGTTCGTCATCGGGGGCCTGAGCGGGATTTTCATGGCAGCCACACCTGTTGATGTGGTGTTCCACGACACTTATTTCATCGTCGCCCACATCCACTATGTGCTGTTCCTGAGCAGCCTTTTTGGCATCTATTCCGCCACTTACTTCTGGTATCCCAAGATGTTCGGAAGGTATATGTCCGAATGGATGGGTCAACTCCACTTCGCCCTGACATTCATCCTTGCCAACTGCACTTTTTACCCGATGCATATCTTGGGCATCGGTGGCCACCCGCGGCGCTACTACGATCCGACTCTGTACGAGTTCCTGCAGCCGTTCCAACCACTAAACCGATTCATGACCGTCAGCGCCATGCTGCTCGGTTTGGTTCAGCTCATTTTTCTTTTGAACTTCTTCGGGTCCCTCATTTTTGGACGCCGCGCAGGCAGCAACCCATGGAACGCCAACACGCTTGAATGGGAGGCGCCCTCGCCGCCACCGCATGGAAATTTTGTCGTCACTCCCCGAGTCCAGCGCGGGCCTTACGAGTATGCCGTCGCCGGACCTGCGGATCATCTCCCCCAGACCTCCGGGGGGATTTGAAAGATGGAATCCTCAACACAACCACAACCAGACAGGATGACGCTGTTTTTTGCTTGGATTTCCGTCGCGGTGCTCGCGGTTCTTCTCGGCCTGGGCACGCTCATCACCACCTATCGGGTGGGCATGGTCGATCCCATTTGGCCAACTGAACCCTGGTTTCTCATCAGCAACTGGCGCGAACCCTCCGCCGGTTACCTGATCGAGCACACGCACCGCGTCGAAGCTTACATGGCCGGAATCACGATCCTGGCCGTGACCCTATCCGCTTGGCGCAAATCCCCGATCGCCATTGGCGCCATTCCATTGATTCTGGTTTCCGTCGGTTTGGCCATCGCCATGACGAGCATTAATCGCGAGTTGGCCAAAACGGACCCGATCGGCGCGGTCGATGGCGCGAGGTTTTACGGAGCGTCGCCAGGCGATTCCGGCATCGGTCCTGGCGTGGGCTGAGTCTCTGGTGCTGCGGCAGCTGGGAATGCAGTCGCTGGACGACGTTCAGGCTCTGCAGCAGTCGAGGTCACTGGTGTGGACTGCCGGGGGTGGACCAGGTGGCAGCAGGAACAACTGCTGGGGTGTAACGACAGCTCGTCGCTGTGCGGATGGGGTTACCGGGGCGTTGCTGTTCAGCAGTTTCGAGGCTGGTGAGCAGCGTACGGGAAGCTGGCGTTCTGAGCCTTTCAATGCTCCGGCCGAACTGAGTTTCTACGTGGCCGGTCATGATGGTTTTCCGGACAAGCCGTTGAAGCAGGTGAATATGATTCGGCTGCTGGATGCGGCATCGGGGCAGGTACTGCAGCAGGCTGCTCCGCCGCGCAATGACGTGGCGCAGCAGATCACATGGTCACTGTCGAAGGAAGCCGGTCGCCGTGTGATTCTGGAGCTGGTGGATGGTGACGATGCGACAGCTTATGCGTGGCTGGCGGTGGGGCGATTTTCACTGGCTGGTCTGAATCCATCTGATCAGTCTCAGCGACGATCAGCGGCGGTCTCGATGATAGCGGAGTTTGGTTTGCAGCAGTTTGCGGGGGTATTGGAGCAGCTGACAGTGCGTGCCGATCTGAGTGGTCGGGAGTGTACAGAGGCTGCAGGTGCGCTGGCGAAACTGCGGGGCAGTTCTGTACTTGGTGCGCTGTCGCTGGTACCTCAGATGCCGGAGGCTGAGTTGCAGCTTGTGGCGGGTGTGCGGGCTGCGTTTGATCAGGCTGTGACAGCGGATACGGGCGAGCTGCTGAAGGCGGCGTTTCATGGTGCCACGGCAGTGGAGCAGCAGCAGATGGCTGAGCGGCTGGCTGCGGACAATCCGGGTGCTGTGGTGCTGACGGGTTTGATTGAGTCGGGCCATGCTTCGGCTCGTCTGCTGCAGCGGCCATCGATTCAGCTGCGTTTGCAGGCTGTGGCTGGTGCGGAATTGCAGCAGCGACTGGCCGAACTTGTCGCTCAACTTCCGGAGGAGTCGGTGGAGACGGACAGGCTGATACAGGAACGCAGCCAGTTGATTGCTCAGAAGTCTGGTTCCGCTGACGCGGGGCGTGAGTTATTCCGCCGGAACTGTCAGATTTGTCATCAGGTGGCGGGCGAGGGTCGGCAGGTTGGTCCGAATCTGGACGGCGTTGCCAGTCGTGGAGTGCAGCGTCTGCTGGAAGATATTCTGGCTCCGAGTCGTAATGTGGATGTGGCATTTCGAACAACGACGATTGTGACGCGGGATGGTCAGGCCATCAGTGGTTTGTTGAAGGAGCTGGAGGGTGAGCGCGTCAGTGTGACTGACAGTCAGGGTCGTGAAACGATTCTGCCTGTGGCTGACGTGGAGGAGCGTCGACTGTCTGCGTCATCTCCGATGCCGGCCAATGTTTCAGAGATTCTGACGTCGGAGCAGTTTGTTGATCTGGTGTCGTATCTGCAGACATTGAGCAGGCAGTCGGAGCCTGTTCAGTGATGTGGATGCAGCGATTGTGTATTCGGAGCAACCGGTTGTTGTTTTCGTTGTCGGAAATCAGATGAAAAAGTCTCGTCGTTCTGAATCGCGTCATGCTGGAGGATCGCAGTCGGTTTGGCGCGGTTCGGTGGAGTCCGGGTCAGAGGGTGTGCCGCGACCTGCGGGTGAGACGGGTGGGCAGCTGGTGCGCCAGCGGACTCAGCTGGGGCCGCGGTCGGCGGAGCCGATTCCTGCGGTGCGCATGAAAAGTCGCAGTCTGCATCCACTGATGTATCGTCGTCGTCTGGAGGACGGTGGTGGTGCGAAGGCGGGCGATCTGGTGGCGGTGTATGCAGAGCAGCATTCACAGCCATTTGGTTATGGCCTGTTCAATACTCGCAGCGAACTGTGCGTCCGGCTGTTGTGGCATGGATCGGAATTGCCGGGTGATGATGCGTGGCGAGCAAAACTTGCTGCTGCATCTGCTCTGCGTACTACCACGCTCAGGCTGCCGACCCAGGCATCGGCATGGCGAGTTGTGCATGCTGAGGCAGACGGCCTGTCTGGTCTGGTGGTGGACAATTTTGCGGGGGTGCTTTCGGCCGAGGCATTTTCGCTGGGGATGTATCAGCGGGGGGCGTTATTGCTGCCGATGCTGGCGGAGATTACGGGAGCGAAGCACTGGCTGCTGCGAACAAGTCCTCAGTTTCTGTCCCAGGAGGGCTGTGATCCTCCGGAGCTGAAGTCTGAGGGGTGTCCGGGGAATGTGATCATTCAGGAATACGGGACTCGATTTCGGGTACGATTTGACGGTGGTCACAAGACTGGTTTTTTCTGTGATCAGCGTGAGAATCGCCGGCTTCTGGCGGAGTTCTGTGAGGGTCGTTCTGTTCTGGATCTGTGCTGTTATACGGGTGGGTTTTCGATTCAGTCGAAGGTGCTGGGCCGTGCTGCCGAGGTGACGGGAGTGGATCTGGATGAGGAACCGCTGGAGGTTGCGCGTGAGAACGCCAATCTGAATCAGGCGCGAGTGCGTTTTGTGCAGGCCGATATTTTCAGTTATATGCGTGAGATGCTGCGTAATAAGCGGCAGTTTGATGTGGTGATTCTTGATCCTCCGAAGTTGATTCGCAGTCGGATGGAGATCGAAGACGGCACGCGGAAGCACTTTGCGATGAACCGTCTGGCGATGCGGCTGGTGAAGCCGGGCGGTCTGTTGCTGAGTTGTACGTGTGCGGGTCTGCTGCCTGAGTCTGAGTTTCTGCAGCTGCTGTCGGCGGCGGCGCGGTCACCCGGGGATGAGGCAGAAGCGGACGGTCAGTCGGCGGCGCCCCGATCTTTTCAGCTGATTGCGCGGACGGGGGCTGCACCGGATCATCCGGTGCTTTCAACCTGTCCGGAGACTGAGTATCTGAAGGCTGCGTGGATGATCATGCAGTGATTCAGCCAGGCTGCTGTTCATCCGGGCGGTAGGCGAGTTTACCGAAGATCATCCGACCTGCGCTGTTCTGCAGGACGCTGGTGACGGTCACGGCGATATCGCGACCGGCCAGTGTTGAGGCATTTTCGCAGACGACCATCGTGCCGTCGTCGAGGTAGCCGACGCCCTGTCCGGGACCATCACCTTCCCGGATGACTCGGATGTTCAATCTTTCGCCGGGGATGTAGCGCGGTTTGAGAGCGTTGGCGACGTCGTTGAGATTGATGACTGCGATGCCCTGAACACTGGCAACTTTATTCAGGTTGAAGTCATTGGTGATGACACCGCCGCGGAGTTGTTTGGCCAGAGCCACAACTTTCTGGTCGACGGTCATCATGCGGAATTCGTTTCGCGAAGTTTCCACAACTTTGACGTCAACGTGTGTGCTTTGCTGGATTTTGGCCAGGACTTCAAGACCGCGACGACCGCGTGTGCGGCGGTTTTTGTCTGAGGAATCTGCGATCTCCTGAACTTCGGCCAGCACAAAGTCCGGAACGATCAGCTGGGATTCGATGATTTGAGTTTCGACAACATCGGCAATGCGTCCGTCGATGAGTGAGCTGCTGTCCACGACCAGCGGGCGGCCGCTTTTCAGGTCGCGTTGAAATTCGACGTAAGGAATGACAAAGCGAAAGTCGTCTTTGGTCTGCAGCAGCAGTGAAACGCAGAGGTACGGCAGGATCAGCAGCGTGAGCAGGACGACGAGCGTGTGATAGCCGCTGTCGGGTGGAACAACGGGGGTAAGTGCCTGGATCATGAGGTAGGCGAGCAGTACGCCGATGAGGATCCCGAAGTAGACGCTGGAGATGACTTCGATGCGTTTACGACGGATCAGCAGGTCACCGATCGTGACGAACTGAGAAATGAGGACGAGGACGAGGAAGGCGAGTGCCTTGTTGTTTTCGATGATGGGCGGCAGGCTGGCCGATTTTCCGGCGACTGTTTCGGTAGAGATGTACGCAAGAATAGCGCCGGCACAGATCAGCAGGTAGGCTACTCGCAGGAAAATCAGCAACATGAGAATCAGCTCGATACGCAGTGGGACCAGACCGTGGAGGCCAATGCGGGCCTCCGGGTGGGAAATCGGTCACCCCGCATCATGCCAGAAAAAGTGATGACGGCAAACGGAATCCCGGATGGTTCGCAGGGATTCGATGACTTTCCTGCCAGATTACGATGGCTGGCAGTGGGAAGTGTGAAATTGCGCAAAGAAACCCGACTTTTCCTCCACAAAAATTTATCACAGGTGGTCAGGATCTGACGATCGCCACGTTTCTGCCATTTATTTCGCCGTCGGAGTGGCATGCCTGAATTTGCCATGTTCTAGTGGTGGGGGGCGATTTCCATCGGCGTTTTGTCTGGTGGACTTCGAGGAAGCGGGGGGGGAGGCGTGGCAGTCTGGTGTTTTCCAGCTGTTGCGGCTCTTGACAGCATGATGTTGTTGAGTGACGGAGTGTCAGACATGGTGGGTTCAGGTGGTGGGCGTGCGAATGTGTTCCGCACAGCCCTGGTGCTGGTAGCGGTTCTGGCAGTAGTTCACGTGGGTGACGTGCTGGCTGCGAAGAAGAAAGAGCGTCCGGACGCGATCACGGAGGCTGTGGGGATTCTGCAGTCCGCGAAGGCGGCGGGACAGGGCAGCCGAGAGAACCAGCGGGCGCTGGTTGCCTTAACGGGCTCGGGCGAGCGAGCGATGCTGCCGATTCTGGAGGGTTTTGAGAAAGCGACTCCGGAGGGTCTGAACTGGCTGCGGAATGCCTTTGAGCAGATTGCGGATGCGCAGCGGGCTTCGCGGAAGGCGTTGCCGGCGGCCGCGTTGCGGGCGTTTATTCTTGATACTGCCAACTCTGCGGATGCTCGGCGACTGGCCTTTGATACTCTGGCTGCCGACGATCAGACGTTGTCCGATCAGCTGATTCCGGGGATGCTGAACGATCCCAGTCCTGAGTTTCGTCGCGATGCGGTGCAGCGGTTGCTGCAGCAGGCGACGACGGCTGAGGGAGCAGCAGCGACAGATCTGTATCGTCAGGCTCTGAGCGGGGCGGTGCATGAGGATCAGGTGAAGACAATTGCCGAGGCTCTGCGGAAGGCCGGCGAGACGGTGGATATCAGTCGACATTTCGGCTTTGTGTCTGCGTGGAAGATTGCGGGGCCATTCGACAATCGCGAGGAGAAGGGCTGGGCGGTTGCGTATCAGCCGGAAGCGGAAATTGTGCAGGAGCGGGTGAATCCTGAGGCTGAGTATGACGGGATGAACGGCAAGGTTCGCTGGCAGGCGATTGAGACCACGGATGATTTTGGCGTGGTGGACATTGCGAAGCAGATCGAGAACTTCAAGGGTTCCGCGATGTATGCTGTGGCTGAATGGAGCAGTCCTTCTCAGCAGTCTCTGCAGATCCGTCTGGGAACTCCGAATGCCTGGAAGCTGTGGGTCAACGGTGCTTTGGCGTTTGAGCGTGAGGAGTATCACCGCAGTACTCAGTTGGATCAGTATTCCGTTACGGTGCAGCTGAAGCCGGGTGTGAACGTCCTGGCATTCAAGATCTGTCAGAACGAGCAGACGCAGGATTGGGCGCAGAAGTATCAGTTTCAGTTGCGGGTCTGTGACGCTACGGGTGTGGGTGTTCTGCCGGGGCCGGTGGTGGTTCGGAATGGTATATCGCGGAAAACGGCACTGAACAAAGGGGGTGCCGAATGAATCGGCCTGAGGTAAAGTCTGTGGTGCTGGCGTTGTTGTGTGGGCTGCAGTTTTCGGGTGCTGTGTTGTGTGCCGGGGACTGGAAGCAGTTTCGTGGCAACGAAGCCAATTCGGTGGCGTCGGGTGAATCTCTGCCGACGGAACTGAGTGGTTCGACGATCGCGTGGAAGGCCGCATTACCGGGACGTGGTGTATCCGGTCCGGTGATTGTGGATGGTCGAGTGTTTGTGTCGGCCAGTTCCGGCTACACGCAGAACCGTCTGCATGTGATCAGCATTGATGCTGAGAGTGGGATGCAGCTCTGGCAGCGTCAGTTCCATGCCACCGGACGCACTCAGACTCACGAGAAGATGGCGAATGCGACGCCGACAATGGCCAGTGACGGTCAGCGTGTCTTTGCATTTTTCTCAAGCAATGACCTGTTCTGTCTGGATCTGAAGGGGCGATTGCTGTGGTATCGCGGTCTGGGTCGTGAGTTTCCGAATGCCAGCAACAGTCTGGGGATGTCATCATCTCCGATTGTGGTTGGTGAGACTCTTGTGGTGCAGGTGGAGAGTGATGCGGAGGCATTTGCGTGCGGGGTTGACGTGGCCTCTGGTGAGACGCGCTGGCAGATTCAGCGTCCGCGAGCCGCGAACTGGACATCACCAACTCTGATTCCGGGCCGTGGTGGTCGTGCGGCACTGGTGCTGCTGCAGTCATCGAAGGGGTTAACGGCGGTCTATCCGGAGTCCGGTAAGGTTGCCTGGGAATTTGACAAGGGTGCATCAACGATTCCTTCAGCGACGGTGTCTGCTGGCACGGTGTATGTACCATCGAATGGTCTGACGGCTTTGAAGCCAGGGGCTGATTCGGTGGAGCAGTTATGGAATTCGGGGAATATCAGCCCGGCAACATCCAGCCCGGTGGTTGCCGGCAATCTGGCTCTGGTGCTGAACAGTTCTGGTGTGCTGAACGCAGCATCTCTGGAGACTGGAGAGCGTGTCTGGCAATTGCGACTGCGAGGCACTTTCAGCGGGACTCCGATTTACGCTCGAGATCATCTGTATCTGGTGAACGAGGCGGGGGTGGCATTTGTGGTGAAGCCGGAGGCGGACAAGGGGACGATTGTTTCTGAGCTGGATCTGGGCGAGACGATTCTGTGCAGTCCGGGTGCATCGAATGGTGGTTTGTTCATTCGCAGCGACAGCAATCTGATCAAACTGGCTGCTCCGAAGTGACTTTCGGTGTTTTCGGTCTGCTGCAGCACTGAGAGCGCGGTATGTCAGCAGGGAACGGAACGGACAGTTGGGTTGTGATTCAGCGCAATCCGCTGTCCGGCAGTGGTCGTGGCGGTCGTGAGCTGCTGACTCTGGTGTCAGCGCTGCGAAGGCGTGGCTATCGGGTCCGGATGTTTTCGGATCGAGCTCAGCTTGATCGCTGGGTGGTGCGGGCTGCGGGTGATCGCCGGATCTGCTGTATTGTGGCTGCGGGTGGTGACGGCACGGTGGCGGATCTGTTGAATCGTCATCCGACGATCCCTCTGGCTGTGCTGCCGCTGGGCACTGAAAACCTGCTGGCGAAGTATCTTGGTCTTCGTCGTGACGGTGAGTTTCTGTCGGGTGTGATAGCTGCGGGGGTGGTCAGGCGACTGGATTCGGCATTCTGCAATGGCCGTCGTTTTCTGCTGATGGTCAGTTGTGGTCCGGACGCGGAGGTTGTGGAGTGTGTGCATAGTCGCCGGCGTGGGCACATCAGTCGCTGGGACTATGTGGGTCCGGTGATTCGGTCGCTGCTGTCTGCGACTCTGTATCGTTTTGAGGTGACGGCCGCCGAGTTATCTCAGCCTGTATCCGGTGTGCATGTGATTGTATCGAGTGTGCCGAAGTATGGATTTGACTTCCCGTTTTCTCCGGCAGCTGAGCCGGATGACGGTCTGCTGGACGTGCGGGTATATCACGGTGGCAGTCGTGCTGCGATGTTGTGGCATGTGCTGCGTCTGCGTCTGGGCTGGCCGATTGCGGCAGCGGAGGTGACGTCGTTTCGGACGACGGCAGTCAGTGTGAGAGTGCAGGCCAGTGCTGGTGTGGCCCATTTTCAGTTTGACGGTGATCCGGGCGGGGAATTGCCATTGAGTGTGGTGGTTGCCCCGAGCAGTATGCGTTTGCTGGTCCCTGCTGCAGCGGGCTGAAGTTTTGGAAATTGCTGTCGATTCGGGTGGCCGGTCGGTTACACTGAGCCGGGGATGGCGGGCGGCTGTCTCGTGTATTCACTGGAACCATTGGGAGTCGACTGCGGTGCTTCGCAATCTGAATCTGCGTGTTCAGTGCCCTGCCCTTGTGCTGTGTGGCGTTTTGTTGTGTGCAGCAGCAGTTCGGGGTGATGAACCGTCTGTGTCAGCTCAGCCACCTTTATCAGCTGAGGTGCTTGCGGAGCGGGCACAGAAATCGCTGGTGGTGGTTCGTGCGACGGATCGTACGGGCAGTGATTCGGGGCTGGGGACCGGTTTTGTGATTGAGGGTGGCCTGATCGCGACTGCTCATCACGTGATTGGTGATGGCCGTGAGATCCGGGTCGAGCTGCCTGATGGGAAGCTGGTTCCGGTGGTGGAGGTGTATGCATCATCCAGTCGTCTGGATCTGGCCATTCTGAAGGTGGCAGATCTGCAGTTGCCGGCGTTGACACTTTCCGGGGACGATCGGACGCCTCAGGGGCGTGAGGTGGTCGCGTTGGGTCATCCGGAGGGTTTTCGGAATTCGATTGTGTCGGGCGTGATTTCGGGTCATCAGGATATTGATGGCGTAGAGATGCTGCAGCTGGCGATGTCGATTGAGCGTGGCAACAGTGGTGGTCCGGTTCTGGACCGGCAGGGATCAGTCGTCGGGATTGTGACTCGCAAGTCGGCATTACAGGACAAGCTGGGTTTTGCGGTCCCGGTGCGTTTGCTGCGCGAGCTGAAGTCGGATCCCAATCCGGTACTGATGTCGCGTTGGAGTACGATTGGTGCTCTGGATCCGCAGCAGTGGACGGTGGTTTCCGGGGGCAACTGGCGTCAGCGTGCTGGTCGGATTCTGGTGACGGGTGAGGGGGCGGGATTTGGCGGACGGACATTGTGCATCAGTCGGGCGGATGTTCCTGCAGTGCCATATGACGTGCGAGTTCTGGTGCGTCTGGAAGATGAAAGTGGAGCGGCGGGGCTGGTGTTTCATTCGGATGAGGGTGACCGTCATTATGGATTTTATCCCAGTGCGGGGAACCTGCGTCTGACGCGGTTTGATGGTCCGGACGTGAATTCATGGACGATCCTGCATAACCAGCCGCATGATGCGTGGCGTCCTGAGCAGTGGAACAGTCTGACTGTGCGTATTCATGAGGATCGTGTGCAGTGTTATGTGAACGAGACTCTGGTGGTGGAGTCTCGCGATATGGTCTTACCGCGGGGTCGAGCGGGTCTGGCGGCATTCCGTGGGACGGCGGCTGAGTTTCGACGATATGAAACGGGTTCAGACCTGTTGCCTGCTCCGCGTGATTCGGATGAAGCGGCGCGTCTGCGGGACTTTGCTGCGGGGATGCGCTGGGATCTGCCGGTGCAGCAGGATGGTCTGGATACGTTGTTGCCACTGGGAGAACCAGCGATTGAGTACATGGCGGCCGAGTCAGAGCGGCTGCAGCAGAAGGCACGGCGGCTGAAGTTGCTGTCAGAGGATCTGCACAGGGCGGCGGTCAGGCGTGAGCTGCTGGCTGCATTGCGACCAGCTGATGCGGGTCAGGCGCCGGATCTGCTGACGTGTGCCCTGCTGGTTGCTCGCATTGACAATTCTGATGTGGATGCTGCGGGTTATGTGCAGCGAGTGGATCGTATGGCAGCAGAGATCAGTGGTCGTTTGCCTGTCGATGCGACCGAGTCAGCTCGGCTGGCAGAACTGGATCGCTGGTTATTTGAGGAACTGGGGTTTCGTGGCAGTCGATTTGAGTATGACACGGCATCCAACAGTTATCTGAATGAAGTGATTGATGATCGGGAAGGAATCCCGATTTCGCTTTCGGTGTTGTACATGGAGCTGGCGAAGCGACTGAATCTGAAGGTTTCCGGTGTGGGTCTTCCGGGACATTTTGTGGTGCGATTTGAGCCGCAGTCAGGCGGTGAATCGCAGATGATCGACGTGTTTGAGCGTGGGCGTCGCATGTCTGAGGACGACATTCGCAGGATCATTGCCGCGGCCGGATTTCCGGATCAGCCGCGGTTTCGGGAGTCAAGAACTTCGGCTGAGATCATTGAGCGGATGGTGAATAATCTGCTGAATCTGGCTGAGGCTCGGCGGGCAGACGAGGATGTGCTGTCGTGTCTGGAGACACTGACAGTCATAGTGCCGGCGAATGTGGAGTATCGTGCCAAGCGTCTGGAGATGCGTGCGAGGACGGGCCGTCTGGCGATGGCGATTGCGGATGCTGAGTGGTTTATTTCTGAGGGCCCTGAGGGCGTGGACATCGAGCGGGTGCGGCAGCTGAAGCAGACGCTGCAGGAACAGCTTGATCAGCAGCAGCGTCCGCGGTGAGCCGTCAGGTGGTTTCAGGGCTTTTTGCAAGCCGTTGGAACAGCAGTGCGTACAGACCGCAGGTCAGCAGCAGGACACATCCTGCAGCGGGCCACAGAACCGTGGGTCCGAAGCGGGACAGCACGAATCCTCCCAGAGGTGCTCCGAGGGCGATTGACAGGGCGTGAGTGATATTGAACAGGCCCATGTAGCGGGCTCGCAGGTCGATGGGTGCCATTTCCGAGACGAGAGTTGGTTTCCATGGTGCCTGCAGGATTTCACCCAGTGTCCAGAGTGTGATGGTGAGCAGGATCATGGGGGCACTGGCAGCCACTGCGGTGAGTGCGAATCCGGCGGCCATCAGCAGTTCCCCGCAGATCAGGACGGCGCCGCGTGGGAATCTGCTGAGGATGTGTGTGGCGGGCAGCTGCAGCAGAACGATCAGAGCTCCGTTCAGGCAGATCATCTGTCCGAATTCCAGTTCATTGAAACCGAGTCTGTAGAGGTAGAGTGGCAGTGTGACGAAGGCCTGCATGAAGACGATATTTGTCAGCAGGCTGCAGACCATGAACAGCTGAAAATTGTGATCGTGCAGCAGATGCTGCAGGGCAGCCTGAGCGGAGCGGGGGCTGGACTGGGAGTGTTTGTGGAAGTGGCGGATTTCACGGATTGTGAGCAGGACCACAGCCCCGTACATGGCCGTTGTGGCGGCATCAAACCAGAACAGGTACTGGAAGGATTTTCCGGCAAGGTATCCGCCGATGGGTGGAGCAACGGCGAAGCCCAGATTGAATGACAGGTAGAGTAATCCGAAGGCGTGTGGCCGTTGTTCGTCCGTTACAGCGTCACCGACGAGTGCTGCGGAGGCCGGGCGGTACATGTCCATGATCAGGGCGAACAGGAACAGTGTGAACATGAACAACCAGCCATTTGTGATCTGGCTGAGCAGCAGCAGGGTGGCAGCTCCGCCGAACAGCGCCAGCAGCATTGTGCGACGACGTCCGAATTGATCGGCGAGTTGTCCGCCGAGCAGTGCGGAGACCACGGATCCGCAGCCGAACGCTCCGATGCAGTAGCTGGCAAAAGTGGTTCCGAGCTGCAGTTGCTCGCTGACGTAGATGGACAGAAAGAGCATCACGAACGAGCCGACGCGGTTGATGAACGAACCGACGCAGAGCAGGTGGACTGTCCGAGGCAGTTCCCGATACTGCTGGATCATGCCGCGAGTATTTGAGGCGGGGGAATTCATGATGCGTGAAGGCTAAAAAAAAACCGCCAGACCCGGCAGGGCTGGCGGCAGGATAGGTTGCGTGCTGCACCGCAGCAGTTATGTGCGGTACGCAGAGACGTGGATTGAGAGATGTTCTCAGCCGTTGGCGTCGCTGACCTGAGATTCCCAGGGCTTCGCATTACGTTCACGAAGGCGAGTGGCCTTGCCAGTACGTTCACGGAGGTAGAACAGCTTTGCGCGACGAACACGAGCGTGTCGTTTGACTTCCACGGCAGCAACTTTGGGGGAGTTGATTGGGAATGTTCGCTCGACGCCTTCACCCTGCACAATGCGGCGAACAGTGAACATTTCGCGAGTCCCTGAACCTCGACGAGCGATGACGACGCCGTTGAACTTCTGGATGCGTTCTTTGTTCCCTTCCAGAATGCGAGTGTGCACGTCCACGGTGTCACCGATCGCAAACTGCAGTGGCTGTTCGCGAAGACTGGACTTTTCTGCACTTTCCACGAGCAAGTTACGCATGAGACTGGTCCTTCCTGCCTGAGCCGCCAATTGCGGCGGATCGTTAAGAGCGTCTGTCAGAGGTTCGAATTGTCCGGGAGCAGATCGCTGCGCCTTTCAGCGGTCCGCTGAAGGCTTTGCTGCTGCTGCCACTTCTGTATGTCTTTGTGATTACCGTTGATCAGCACATCGGGAACCGTCATGCCTCGGTATTCGCGTGGGCGAGTGAACTGAGGATGTTCAAGCAGACCGGCATGACTGAAGGAATCATAACGGCTGCTGGTTTCGTCGTGCAGAACTCCGGGAATCAACCTGATGACCGTATCTACTATCAGCATAGCGGGTACTTCACCGCCGTTGCAGATAAAATCGCCGACCGAAACTTCGAGAGGCCTGAGCCCCTGCCGGATCCGATCGTCAAACCCTTCGTACCGCCCACAAAGGAGCAGCAGTCGAGGTTCGCCTGATAACTCTTCGACCAGCGTCTGATCCAGCCGCCGACCCTGAGGAGTCATCATCAACAGCCGTCCTGGCTGCTGTTCCTGAGCCTGCACCGCTTCAACACAGTCGAACACGGGCTGGCACATGATCAACATGCCGGGCCCGCCACCAAACGGTTTGTCGTCGACCTGCTTCCGCTTTCCCGGGGCATAGTCCCGAAAATTGTGCAGTTGTATATTTACCAGACCGCGTTCAATTGCCCGCTTCAGGTGACCCTGCCCCAGATAGCTGTGAAACATTTCTGGAAACAAAGTCAGGATATCAAATCTTATCGACAGTTGCTTTGCAGGAAGAGTTGTGTCGGAGTGGTCAGGTTCTGGTGCCTGAGCGGCAGCAGATTCTGACAGATCAGGACAATCAACCTGCGAACCCTGAGACAGGTCTGCATGGGAAGGTGTCAGATCGGGATCTGACGACCCAGCAGCAGCATGGGGTTCAGCCACTGTCATTCAGTGGCAGCAGTCTCTGCTGATTCAGCAGGAGCCGCTTCCTCGCGGACCTTCGGAGCCAGCATTGGCGGCGGAGCCTTTGCGGTGCCGAAACGGTTCGTCTTCACCTTACGAATCAAGGCGTTGACCTTTTCGCTGGGCTGAGCACCCACCGACAACCAGTAATCCACTCGCTCAAGGTTCATCTTTACGCGAGCAGCCTTGTCATGGACCATCGGGTCGTAAAACCCAACTTCCTCAATCGTCTTGCCGTCACGAGCGACTTGCGAATCCATCACACAGATACGGAAGAACGGGCGATGCTTGCGGCCCATTTTCTTCATACGAATACGAACTGACATTGCTGCTCCCGGTTTTCCCCAACAGATTTCCACACCGATTTGATCCAGGTTGATCCAGCTTGATCAAGGTTGATCATGCTTGATCGAGCCTTTTGGCGACGCGGTCTGACGCGCCAAAAGGTTGGAAGAATCCTTTAAGATAACGACTGAAACCGCCGCAGAGCAATCCGGGAGGCAGGTATCCGGGACGGTCCGGGAAACTTCCCAAACTCGGCAGGATTGCGGGAGTGTGCAAAAGAACACATCCCTTGCCTCGGGCCGGTTTTAACGGCGACGATTTCGTTTTTTGGCCTTTTGAGCCTCTTTTCGCTGTTTTTTCTTTTTGTCCCGAGCCGCGTCCTTGTCGGCCGGGCCACGAGCACTTCTTAACTTTTTCTCGACAATCTCAGCTTCGGGGTTCATGAAACCGCCGTCCGCCAGACCGCGCATCATACGCAGGCGATCACGCAACCCCATGTTGGTCATCCCCTGCATCATTTTGCTCATCATCGAGAAGTCCTTGAGCAGCTTATTGATGTCGGCTGCCTGCATGCCACTACCGCGAGCAATACGGTTGCGGCGACTGCGATCGATGATTTCAGGATTCTGACGTTCCTGCATGGTCATCGAATCGATCATGCCTTCGATTCGACGCATGTCGTCTTCAGGATTCAGATCCCCCAGCTGGTCTACCAGGGCCCCCATGCCGGGAATCATTTTCATGATATCCCTCATCGAGCCCAGTTTCTTGATCTGCCGCATCTGATTGCGGAAGTCATCAAGAGTGAATTTGCCCTTCTGCATCCGCTCTTGCTGGCGGAGCATTTCGTCTTCGTCGAATTCTTTGCGAGCTTTTTCATACAGCGACAGGATGTCGCCCATGCCCAGAATTCGACCGGCCATGCGGTCCGGGTGGAATTCTTCAAGGCGATCCAGCTGTTCGCCCACCCCAATAAACTTGATGGGGACGCCAGTGACGGCCTTGACGCTGAGTGCCGCACCGCCACGCGTATCCCCATCCAGTTTGGTGAGAATTACGCCGTCCAGTTCGAGGGCCTCGTTGAAGGCCTTGGCGCTTTGAACCGCGTCCTGGCCGGTCATGGCGTCACAGACCAGCAGTGCCTGATCCGGATTCACCTGATTGTCAATCTGCTGCAGTTCCTGCATCAGTTGAGCATCAACGTGGAGACGTCCGGCTGTGTCCAGAATGACGACTTTGGCACCGCTGCGTTTGGCCGCCGCCACGCCGTTACGACACACCTGAACCGGGTTGCTGTTCTGCGGATCTTCGAAGTAGACCGGACAGCCGATCTGCGCCCCAAGGATCTTCAGCTGTTCGATGGCCGCAGGACGCTGCAGGTCCGCAGCGACCAGATACGGAGCATGGCCCTGCTCTTTCAGCCGCACCGCCAGCTTACCGCAGGTCGTTGTTTTGCCGGAACCCTGCAGACCACACATCATGATGACGCTGGTGCCGTCACGACGAACTGTCAGCGAGTGATCAACGGGGCCCATCAGGTCCATCAGTTCCTGATGCACAATCCCCACGATCTGCTGATCGGGGCGCAGAGCCTTGAGAACCTCTTCGCCGATTGCCTTTTCGGTGACAGTGGAGATGAAGTCCTGTACGACGTCGTAGGCCACGTCGGCTTCCAGCAACGCCTGTCGGACCTGCTGCATGCCTTCGCGGATGTTGCCCTCGGTGATCTTTCCGGTACCGCGGAAAGCACTGAACGCCTTGCCCAGACTTTGTGTAATTGACTCAAACACAGGAACAGTTATCCAGACCAGTCTGCAGCTGCCTGCAGCAGGCAGGCCGAGCAGAGAATTGAACGGGGAACGACTGACGCCACACTGACCGACGCGACAATAACTGACGCGACAAGAACCGACTTTGCAGATGCCCCGGAGGCCGAGATGGGCTGCGGTGCCCGATCCAGCAACCACTGACAGGACACCCCGGGACAGCGGAGACCCAAATCAGGCTGCAAAAATGCTGGGAAATGCAGCCCCAGATGATACCGGTCAGAGACCGAAAAACAAGCTTCTGCCGGGAAAACGGGGCGATGCGGGAGGAATTGCCGGGGCCTGCCCGCAGTGGAACTACTGCACCACCAACTCACTTTCCGCGTTTTCACGGATGCGTCGCAACTTCATGTCCACCTTCTTGACCACGGCGACCTTGAAGTCACTGCGGTTGGCTGCGAGATCCTTTTCTTCGGTGGTGACGGTCACGACCCAACGAGCAAGGCCGAAAGGAACCGTTTTCGATACCCAGTACTCGCCCTCATTCGTCGAACGCGTTTTCTGGCTTTCCATCACAGTCTTGCCACGCCAGTGCACAGCAGTGATCCCCGCACCCTGAAGAATCGTGTCCGGAACTTCGTTGTCCGCCACCTTTTCAGGCTCAAGGTAGTTAGTCAGCAGCGAAATCGTGGGGAAATACCGCAGGGCTGACGTTTTGATCGGTTCTACACCTTCTTCCCCAAGTCGACGGTAACCCTTGACGATCGGCAGCATGTCGTTGGGAATGCCATCTTTATCCTTCCATTCCTCGTTGATCTTGCTTTCTGGCACCAGCACGCGGTAAATCCGCGAGCCGACCGGGCCTGGGTCCAGTCCGGCGGCACCGGCATTGCCCGTCAATACCTTGATCTCTACCCAGCGACAGGGCTGCATCCGACCCTCAAACTCGGCGTCCTCACGCCCGACCGACTTGATTGTCAGTTCGCAGGTCCACGTGAGCGGTGTTTCGTCGTCGACGGAGGTGCCCTGAGTCAGAGTGCCCTCGTACTCCACCATGGAGCCGTCTTCGGGCAGGTGAAAAATCAATCCCTGAGCAGACACGGCGGAGCCGGTCACAGCGAGGGACGCAAATGTCAACAAACGCAAAGTCCACGAACGCAACATAGCCAGATACCTTCCATCACCGATCCGCACGGGTTACCACCCCAAAGCGCAGCCTGACGTATTTACTCTGATATCGACCAGTTTCACCAACAAATCCCGCGATAGGCAAGCCTATTCCTGTCAGGAAAGCAGGAAGACTACGAAAGAACCGTCAAAACCCAGCAGTTTGTCAGTCGGGGATGGAGCTTGCCAGCCGCTGCGGGTAATCCCCTTCGAACGGCCCGAAAACCGGATCATGTTTTCGCAAGTTGCTTATTGCGATAGGTTTATGTTTTCAGGTGCCATGCACCTGAGGGGCAGTGCGAGGTCTTTGGTGGTTTTTTGAGGGGGTTTGGCGAGAGTTTCGGATGGTGATGGATTTTCTGGATAGAAGTTCAGTTCTCTGGGACAGGTAATCTGTAGCGGTTGTAGGGGATCTGTGTGCTGTTTAGAAAAGGACGATTCGACAAGTCATGTCGGTGGTGTGGTTTCTTTGGATTGTGCGGATTTCTGTCCGATAGGCTCTGAAGTCGCTGTCCTATTCGTCCGCTGCAACGGCGCACCCAAACATGCGTTCACATCGTGGTCAAATCTTCATTGTCTGGTGTCTGCTGACGTGTGTGGTCGCCAGTGGCTGTCGCGGACGACGGTCGATTGTGCGTCATTCGGTCGAGCCGGATGCTCCGGTCTACGCACCGGAGATCCCCACAGCTCAGAAGAATCGCGGCCGAATCAGCGATCTGCTGACGCGTTCGCGAGTCCGCAAGCCTGTAGCGCCGGAATCCGTCTCAAAGGATTCTCAGTTGCCGACGGTTAAGCAGGTTGTTGCTACCAGTGAAACGTCCGCGGTCACTGCGGGGGTGCAGCAGGCCGAGTTTGTCGCTGAGAGCGTGGCTGCGGCACAGGAACTTCGTGCGGAGCCTGCGACAGTGAATGGTGACCAGCCAGTACCGGCAGCGACGCCCGCAGCTCAGCCGGTGACTGATGTTCGTCAGCTGTCACTGGAGCAGGTGATTGATTCGGTCTATCGATCGTATCCGATGCTGCAGTCGGCGTTATTGAGTCGCAACATTGCAGCGGGTCAGCAGACGGGGGCGTGGGGTGCTTTTGATACCAGGCTGAAGGGCGCCAGCGAGAACGGTCCGGTAGGTTTTTACGAAACGTATCGGCAGAGTGTGGGTGTGGTGAAGCCTACGTACTGGGGTGGTGAGGTGTTTGGGGGCTATCGCATTGGTCGCGGTGATATGCAGCCGTGGTATCAGGAGCGAGTGACGGATGATGGAGGCGAGTTCAAGGCTGGGGTGCAGGTGCCACTGGCTCGAAATCGCAGCATTGATGATCGGCGTGCGGAGTTGTGGAAGGCTGGTCTGGAGCGGCAGTTGGCGGAGCCGGACATTCAGGCGCAGCTGATAGATTTTGTGCGTGGTGGATCGTATGCGTGGTGGGACTGGGTTGCGGCAGGTGAGTATCACAGGATCGCGACGCGGATTCTGACGCTGGCAGAAGATCGTACGGCGCGGGTTCGCAGTCAGGTGGAGGCTGGTTTTACGGATCCTCCGGAACTGACGGACAACCTGCGAATGGTGTCGATTCGTCAGGCGAAGGTCGCGGATACTCGACGCAAGCTGCAGCAGACGGCAGCGAAGCTTTCGATTTATCTGCGGGATGGCGAGGGGCGTCCGCTGGTGCCCGGGGAAGCTCAGTTGCCCGGTTTTCCGCGGCTGTCTGACCAGCCTGTGCAGGAACTGTCAGCGGGCGTGGAGGCGGCGCTGGCGAGGCGTCCGGAGCTGAAGCTGCTGGATCTGCTGCGTCGTCAGGTGCAGATTGATTACAGCAATGCGTCCAATCAGCTGCAGCCAGAGCTGAATGCGGTGTTATGGGGATCTCAGGATGTGGGTGCGGCGGCCAGCAGCAAGGGCGACAAGTCGGATCTGGAGGCAGAGGCCTCTTTGCTGCTGGATGTGCCGGTGGAGCGTCGCAAGGCGCGGGGGAAGATGACGGAGACGCAGGCGAAGATGTCGCAGTTGACGGCCAAGCGGCGTCTGACAGCGGACAAGATCACGGTGGATGTGCAGATGGCGCATGCGGCCATCGTTTCGGCTCTGGAGCAGGTTCAGGAGACGGGTGAGGCCCTGCGTCTGGCGGAGGATCTGGCGGAGCGTGAGCGTCAGAACGAGGAGGCGGGTCTGTCGGACATGCTGAAGGTAGCGCTGCGTGAGCAGTATGCTGTGGAGTCAGCGGAAAAGAATGTGGATGCTTTGCAGCTGTACTTTCACTCGCTGGCCGATTTTCGAGCAGCCGTGGCGCAGGATGACCTGTCACGCTGAGGCGTATGCAGTGCTCAGCGTGAGCCGAAGTAGTAGAGCATCATGGCAAGTGCCGCGCGGTCGTACTCGGGTGGCAGCGGGTCAATGCCTTTGACGACCTTGAAGAAGACGGCCGTGCCGACGGTACCGAGTATCAGCAGGGCCTTCAGATCACCCCAGCGGGCATGCAGTGTGGTCTGAACGGGGCGGCGGAAGAGCAGCCCTTTGATGCCGCGGACGATCGAGCCGACGATGAAGGAGGCGACGATCAGCAGCAGTGAAACAGCGCGGGGTTCCTGCAGTCGATTTTCGCGAAACAGCCAGAAACCCATTGCGGCAAACGCTGCCAGCAGCAGAAAGCGGATGCTGTGTCGCGGCAGGAAGAGGGGGTGCTGATCTGTTTCAATGACGCCTTCCTGCTGCAGTCTCTGGATAATTTCCGGCGGGAGTGAGACGAAGCGTCGTGAGGTGTAGTAGTAGGCGAGTGTGATCATCAGGCTTTCGGTCCAGATGATATCGAGGGGCTGTTGTCGGATGACGGCCTGAATGACAACTCCGACCACCATCAGTGTAAGCAATGCTCGGACGCTGCCGGTAGGCAGTCCGAGTGGTGGCCACTGGTTCGGGGGCAGCTCAGGTTCAGACATGGCTGGATGATCCCGTCGTTGGAGGTGGAAGCTGGGGAAAGGACCGTAACACGAGAGCTGTCGGCAGGGTGGATTTTCGCCGGATTGGCGATGATTTGCTACTGTCTGCGTTAAGAATTACCGCTGAAGTTTTCCGCGGCGATGAAGTTTTCTGATGAGTCGTGTGACAAGGGCTGTCCAGCCGGTCTGATGGCTGGCTCCAAGGCCACGTCCGGTTTCTCCGTCAAAGTATTCGTGAAACAGAGACAGTTCATTCCAGGTGGGATCGTCGCGGTAGCGTGCATCACCGCCGAAGCAGGGGCGATGTCCGTCCGGTCCTGGCATGAACAGGCTGATCTGTCGGCGCATCAGTTCTTCGGCCACTTCACCGAGCGTCATCCAGACTCCGGATCCCGTGGGGCATTCCACGCGGAAATCTGCCCCGTAGAATTCGTCGTAGCGTTCGAGGGATTCGATGAGCAGATAGTTGAGGGGGAACCAGACTGGTCCGCGCCAGTTGCTGTTTCCGCCGAACATGGAGGAGTCGGAATCACCGGGCACGTAATTGACTCGGTGTTCCTGTCCGTTGGCATCGAAGGTGAAGGGCTGGCTGTCATGGATGCGAGAGAGCGAGCGAATTCCGTGGGGTGACAGGAATTCATTTTCGTCGAGGACGTACTGCAGGATGCGGCGCATGCGTTCGCGCGAGGGGATGGCCAGCAGCCGCAGAGCGCGTTCCGGCCGCAGCTCGTCCGCTTCCTTGGTGACCTGCAGGAAGGTGATGTTGCGGAATTTCTCTGCTCGATATTTCAGGAACCATTCCATACGGTTTCTGAAGCCCGGCAGTTTGGCGAGTACGACATCGCTGATCATGACGGAGCTGAACAGCGGGATGATGCCCACCATCGAGCGGACGCGGAGGGGAATATGCTGTCCATTGTTGTACAGGTGGTCGTAGTAGAAGCCATCCTGTTCATCCCACAGTCCAACACCTCCCATCGAATTCATCGCATCAGCGATTTCGATGTAGTGTTCGAAGAATTTGGAGGCCATGTCTGCGTAGGCTGGGCTGTCGCTGGAGAGTTCCAGTGCCATGGTGAGCATTCGCGCGCAGTAGAAGGCCATCCATGCGGTGGCATCAGCCTGATGCAGATGTCCTCCGGTGGGCAGTGGTTTTGAGCGATCGAAGACACCGATGTTATCGAGTCCCAGAAAGCCTCCACTGAAGACGTGCTTACCGAGCAGGTCCTTGCGATTGACCCACCACGTAAAATTCAGCAGCAGTTTCTGGAAGGCGCGGGCGAGGAAGGCGCGGTCGCGGCCGCCGGGCAGTCCGGAATTTTTGTAGACGCGCCAGCAGGCCCATGCGTGTACCGGCGGGTTGACATCACTGAAGTTCCATTCGTAGGCGGGTAACTGGCCATTCGGGTGCATATACCATTCGCGCAGAAACAACAGCAGCTGATCGCGAGCGAAGCGGCTGTCGACTTCGGCCATGGGGATCATGTGGAATGCAAGATCCCAGGCGGCGTACCACGGATACTCCCACTTGTCCGGCATGGAAATGATGTCGCGATTGAACAGATGCGGCCAGTCATTATTCCGGATTTCGCGACGAGCTTCAGGTGCCGGCGGAAAATTCGGATCGCCGGTGAGCCAGTCTTCGACGACAAAGTTGTAGTACTGTCGGGTCCAGAGCAGTCCACCGTAGCACTGTCGCATGACGGGCTTCAGGTGGTCCGGGATTCCGGTGGGGATGCGCGCTGCGTAGAAATGATCGGCTTCTGAATTGCGTTGCTGCAGAATGCGGGCGAAGGTGGTTCCGAAAACTTCTGCTGGCTGCTGTTCGGCTGACCAGAGCCGCAGCTGCAGGACCGCCGATTCACCGGATCGGAGTGTCATTCGGTAGTGTGCAGCCGCCTTGGTTCCGCAGCCATCACGGTTGACGGCATCGGCGTGCCCGTCGACTACACAGCGATGAAATGCATCCTTTGTGTACGGGCTGACATAAGCATCCGCGGGCAGATAGTCGGCATGAGATTCATTCTCGGTGAACAGCCACTGCGGGGATCTGCCATCGGGCGCGACATCTGCGGCGAAGCGGAAGTGTCCGAGGGTCTGATGATGGGCGTCAAGTCGTCCATCGGCAGCCAGTGCGATGCGGGGTTTGGTCCAGCAGCCTTCATGAGTACAGCCCCACGACCACGTATTGCGAAACCAGAGCGTGGGCAGTACGTGAATGGGGGCGACAGTGGGCCCGTGATTGGTGATCCGAATGCGGATCAGGATATCGTCGGGTTCTGCCTTGGCATATTCGATCTGCACGTCGAAGTACCGATTGCGATCGAAGGCTCCGGTATCGACAAGTTCCAGTTCCGGCAGCTGGCGACTGCGGTGCTGATTTTCGCGTACCAGTCGGCCATAGGGGTATTCTGTGGCCGGGTATTTGTAGAGTCCGCGGGCATAGGAATACGTGGGCGTGGCATCCAGGTAGTAGTACTCTTCCTTGACGTCTTCCCCGTGATTTCCTTCAAGTCCATTGAGTCCGAACAGTCGTTCCTTGAGGATCGGGTCACGAGTATTCCAGAGGGCCACGGCGAAGCACAACCGACACTGTCGATCGCAGAACCCCAGCAGACCATCTTCGCCCCAGCGGTAAGCGCGGCGTCGGGCGTCATCATGGGTGAAATAGGTCCACGGGGTGCCGTCTTCTGAATAATCTTCACGCACGGTACCCCACTGGCGTTCAGAAAGGTAAGTCCCCCAGCGACGCCAGTTGGCGTTGTCTGCACGGGCTTCTTCCTGTTCCATTCTCAGCAGCTCGGCCGAACGCAGCTGCGAAATTTCCGGATCAGTCATGAGCTGTTCTGCCGTCAGTCGAGATACAGGAATTCGTTGAGATTCAGAAGGGTCAGGCAGACAGCGCGCCGAGCCTGTGCGGGCGGCAGACCAGCTTCGGTCTGCAGTCGCTGCAGCAGTTCGGCGAGCAGTGTGGTTTCAGCCGCGCTGGGGGTTCGCTGCAGCAGGAATTCCACAGCGGCCTGCAGCCACTGAGCATCGGTCTGCAGCTGCAGCTGTTCAAGGCGTTCGGCAAATCGTGCGGCCTGCTGCTGACTGAAGGCACTGTTCATAAGCCCAAGTGCCTGACTGGGCTGCGTGGTGACGAACCGGACCGGACAGGTCTGATCCGTATCGGCGGCATCGAAGTTTTCCAGCAGCGGGTCCTTGAGTGACCGTTTGACATGAATGTAGATGCTGCGGCGGAATTCCTCTTCCGGTGAGCTCTGGCCCCAGCCGGAGCCTGGTCTGGACTGCCCGGCCTTGACTTCATCGGGAATCGTGCTGTAGATCGAAGGGCCAAACATTTTCTGCAGGTTCAGTGCACCACTGGCAGCCAGCACGGAATCCCGGATTTCCTCGGCCGACAATCGCCGCATGTCAACTCGCCAGAAGGCGTCATTCAGGGGGTCCTGATCCAGTGCCTGCGGATTGCCGGCGGAACTGAACTGATAGACGGCCGAGTTCATGATCAGGCGGTGCATTTCGCGAACAGACCAGCCACGGGCGATGAATTCCGCAGCCAGCCAGTCCAGCAGTTCCGGATGCGTTGGTGCCTGTCCCTGGAACCCGAAGTCACTGGATGTCCGAACGAGACCGCGACCGAAGTGATACTGCCAGATACGGTTCACCATCACTCGCGCAGTCAGCGGGTTTTCCGGACTGGTGATCCATTTCGCAAGTGCCAGTCGACGACCGCTGGTCGCGGGATTGTGTGATGCTTCGAGCTGGGGTTCCGGTGGCGAAAGAACGGCCGGGAAGCCGGGCTGGACCTGTTCAGCGGGTGAGGCCGGATTGCCGCGTTGCAGTACAAAGACAGGTGGCAGTTCGCCGGCAGTCTCTTTGACGCAGAGCGCCTGAGCGATACCCGTGGGGCGATTTTCTGCCAGTTGTTTACGGCGCTCTGTCAGCCGCGTGTAACGCTGCACTTCATCGTCAGTCAGCAGAGTACCACGGCGTTTTTCCACAATTGCAACGCGATTCATCTGGTACTGAAAATCGTCTCGTTCCACACCACTGAAATCAGCTGTCACCTTGTTTTCAATCTTCTGCAGATCGCGATCAACCGTTTTCAGGTCGTTTTCATAACGCAGCACGGCCGCAGCATGCACAGTGCTGTCTTCCGGGCGATCAATCTGGATGAGGGAAGCTTCCTGGACGGACTGTTCGGAGCGAACGCCGTATCGGCGTACGCCACGGAAGAAGGCCAGCAGACGATAATAGTCGCGCTGTGGCAGTGGATCGATTTTGTGATCATGGCAGCGAGCACAGTTGATGGACAATCCCAGCATCGTCTGTCCGGTGGTCGTGATGATATCGTCGACGTCATCGAAGAAGGCCAGCTCAGGATCAGCCGGTTCGTCATCCCAGCGGCCCAGTCGGTAATAGCCGGTGGCAATCATGGAATCCGGGGTGGGTTGTGGCAGTTCATCTCCGGCCAGCTGTTCGGTGAGAAATCTGTCGTAAGGCAGATCACGATTGAAGGCATCGATGATGTAGTCGCGGTAGCGCCAGGCAAAGGGCTTGGCGCCGTCGCGTTCATAGCTGTTGGTTTCTGCATAGCGGACCAGATCCAGCCAGTGGCGAGCCCAGTGTTCGCCGTAATGCGGGGACTGAAGGAGCTGTTCAACGAGGGTGGCCCAGTTTTCCGGAGTTGGGCTGGCGATATAGTGTTTGATCTGTTCGGGAGTCGGGGGCAGGCCGGTGAGGTTGTAAACGGCACGTCGTACAAGATGTCGTGGGTCAGCGGGGGGATTGGCTGTCAGTCCGCGAGCCTGCAGGCCGGCAGCAATAAATGCGTCGATTTCGTTTCGACCCCACGAGGCAGCAGCCGGGACTGGGGGCTTTCTGATCGGCTGGAAAGACCAGTGCTTTTTCGTTTCTTCGTTGACTTCGGGAGCCCGGCGAAGGGGGGCGGACTGCAGCTGCTGAAGATCTGCTGGCCACGGCAGCCCGGACTGCACCCATGTTTCAATGTCCTGTACCTGGGAGGCAGCGAGTCGGCCGGTGGGCGGCATCTGCGGGCCCTCGTAGCGGACGGCCTGCAGCAGCAGACTGGCCTGCGGGTTGGCCAGATCCACGGCAGGTCCGGACTCACCACCTTTCAGCAGTCCAGCATGAGTCGAGAGGTTGAGACCACCTTCAGTTTTGTCGCTGGAGTGACATTTGAGGCAGGACTGCTGCAGCAGCGGTGCGATTCGGGTACGAAAAAGCTGAGCCGAATCCGGGGATTTCTGCTGTTCGTCGGCCGCCGAGACTGTCGGAAACAGGCAGGCTGCCAGCAGCCAGATCCAGCGCGAGGACAACAAGTGAGTGACTCCTGGAAATGCAGGCCCGCGACGGGGCCTGAAAAAAGGCGGTCCGGCGGGAGGGAAATCGCTGTGAACAGCCTACGGTGGCGGGGTTCGGATGTCAACAGGGGGCAGTTTTTCCGGTGGTTATGGAGCGGGTGAGGTGGGTGTCCGTCGGGCGGCTGGTGTGCCGAAATGCAGCAGGTTACGACCGCCTTTTGTCTGCGTTTGGACGCCGTTTTTGCGGCCTTGGGCTGGTTTGGCGGGCCGGCTTGCAGCGGCAGCGGGTCTCCGGCTACAGTCGCAGGCTCGCGGCCAGCCGCGGTGAACGTCTGTAGATCTGTGTCGATGTGCGCTTGATTTTTCGGAAGCTGTACCGCTCATGGCCGTTACCATTACGGGTTTTGAAACCTTTGACATTCGTTTCCCGACTTCGCAGCAGCTGGATGGTTCCGATGCGATGAATCCGGACCCGGACTATTCGGCGGCTTACGTGATTCTGCGGACCAATTCTGATGAGCTGTGCGGCTATGGGATGACGTTTACGATTGGGCGTGGCAACGAGTTGTGTGTGGCGGCGATTCAGGCGCTGGCGAAGCTGCTGGTTGGTCAGACGGTGTCCGGGTTGATGAAGGAGCCGGTGACTCTGTATCGGCGGCTGACGGGCGACAGTCAGTTGCGCTGGGTGGGTCCGGAGAAGGGTGTGATCCATCTGGCAGCTGCTGCACTGATTAATGCCGTGTGGGATCTGTGGAGTCGATCGCAGCAGAAACCGGTCTGGCAGGTGGTTTGTGAGATGTCTCCTGAGCAGTTTGCTTCCTGCATCGACTTCCGTTATCTGACGGATGCCCTGACGCCGGGGCAGGCGGTGGAGCTGCTGCAGCCGATGGCTGGCGGACGAGCTGAGCGGATTGAGCGTCTGCAGGCGGAGGGGTATCCGAGTTACACGACATCCGCCGGCTGGCTGGGGTATTCGGACGAGGCACTGCGGCAGAAATGTGCGGATCTGAAGACACGTGGCTGGAAGCATTTCAAAATCAAGGTGGGGCGTGATCTGCAGGACGACCTGCGGCGTTGTCGGGTTCTGCGTCAGGAGATGGGTGATGATGCCTTCATGATGATTGATGCCAATCAGGTCTGGGATGTACCGCAGGCGATTGAGTGGATTCGTCAGCTGGCTCCGTTCAGACCATGGTTTGTGGAAGAGCCGACGTCCCCGGACGACATTCTCGGTCATCAGGCGATTGCTCGGGCCATCGCACCGATTCGGGTAGCGACGGGAGAAATGTGTCATAACCGAGTGATGTTCAAGCAGTTCATGCAGGCGGGTGGTCTGCAGGTCTGTCAGCTGGACTGTTGTCGCCTGGGTGGAGTGAATGAAGTGCTGGCGGTGATGCTGCTGGCTGCTCGATTCGGAATCCCAGTCTGTCCGCACGCCGGTGGTGTCGGTCTGTGCGAATATGTGCAGCACGCCAGCATCATTGACTATGTGTGTGTGACCGGCACGATGGAAGGGCGAGTGACGGAGTATTCGGATCACCTGCATGAGCATGTCTGTGAACCGGTGATCATGCGACACGGTCGTTACATGCCCCCGCCGGCTCCGGGTTACAGTGTGCAGTTCACTGAAGCTGCTCTGCAGGGCTATACGTTTGGGTAATTGACAATCGGCGAGTGTGTTTCAGCCGGGTTCCGAGGTCGGGGCTGCTGATAAGTTCTCGACGCGGCTGCGGAGTTGTCCGTGGTGCAGGCGAGTGATCAGGATCTGGCCGGGTTGAACCTGTTCAGCATTGTGGACAATGGTGCCGGCTTCGGTTTGAGTCAGCGAGTAGCCTCGTAACAGGACTTTCAGTGGGCTGAGTGCATCGAGTGAGGCGGTGAGTGCAGCGAGGCTGGCTTTGTGGCGTTCGACGCGCAGGCTGATGGTTCGCTGCATGCGATCACCGAGCACATCGCAGTCCTGTCGGCGCTGATTGATCAGGTTTTCGGGTTTCTGCAGTACTGAGCGGGCTTCCAGTGCGGCCAGTCGGAGGCGGAATTTTTCGATCCGGGCCTGCATTCCGGCTCGCAGTCGTTCTGCGTTCTGGCGGAGTTTTTCGCGCAGTTCTGTGGCGGACGGGACAACCAGTTCACCGGCTTCGCTGGGAGTGAGTGCGCGGCGATCGGCGACCAGATCAGAGATGGAGACATCGATTTCGTGGCCGACAGCACTGATGACGGGAACTTTGCAGGCCACGATGGCTCGGGCGACCGCTTCGGTGTTGAAGCACCACAGATCTTCAAGACTGCCACCGCCGCGTCCTACAATTGCCACATCGACGTCGGGGATGCGATGCACCATGGCTAAGGCCCGGACCACATCTTCGGCAGCGCCGTCACCCTGGACTCGAACGGGCACGATAACAAGGTCTGCGGGTGGCCAGCGGCGAGTGATGACCTGGATCATATCCCGTACAGCGGCGCCGGTGGGGCTGGTGACCAGCGCGATGCGTCGGGGGATGGCGGGAATTGGGCGAC
>CAXBSH010000028.1:0-29246 GCA_963977705.1 uncultured Planctomycetaceae bacterium | reverse complement strand
CTGGAAACCCATGGCATGACCGTGCGCGCCTGCGTCATGAATCACCAGCAGGTCTCCTCGCTCAACCGCTGGCAACGGTCGCTGAACCGCGAACTTGTCATTGTTCTCACACAACGATCCCACCACGTCCACGATGTGGTCGTGCGCGGCCTGCTCCTTACCCAGCACCGTAATATGATGGTAGGCACCATACATTCCAGGCCTCATCAGATTCGCCATGCAGGCATCCACTCCCACATAATTTCGGTAGATATTCTTGTGATGAACCGCCGTTGTCACCAGATACCCATGAGGCCCGGTAATCATGCGACCATTCTCCATCAGCAGGCGCAATGGATGCAGCGCAGTGCCGGCAATCATCTGCTGATACAGTTCACGGATCCAGTCTCCCACCTGCTGCAGATTTACCGGACGCTGTTCCGGTCGATAGGGGATCCCAATCCCACCGCCCAGATTCACAAACTCAATCCGAATACCCAACTCCGCATTCAGACGCAACGCAAGATCAAACAGCATCCGCGCTGTTTCCACAAAAAACTCACCATTCAACTCGTTCGATGCCACCATCGTGTGCAGACCAAACCGACGCACACCAGCATCACGCAGCTTGCGATAGCCTTCAAACAATTGCTGCTCTGTAAAACCGTACTTGGCCTCTTCCGGCTTGCCGATGATGACATTGCCCTCACGAGCAGACCCGGGGTTGTAACGAAAACACAGCAACTCCGGCAGTCCCACCTGCTCCGCCAGATAATCGATGTGTGTCAGGTCGTCCAGATTCACAATGGCCCCCATCTGTACGGCCTTGCGATACTCGTGCGCCAGAGTATTGTTCGACGTGAACATCAGGTCCTCGCCGTGTAATCCCACCCGCTCCGACAAAAGCAACTCTGGCAAACTGGAACAATCCGCCCCCAGTCCCTCTTCGTGAGCGATTCGGACAATCCACGGATTAGGGAGTGCCTTCACCGCAAAGTACTCACGGAACCCGGGCGACCACGAAAAAGCTGCATTCAGATCGCGACAACTGCTGCGAATTCCCGCCTCGTCATAGACATAAAAAGGCGTCGGCCACTTCTCGGTCAACTGACGAATGAACTGCTCATCAAAAGGCAATATCTTCTGCATTTCTCATCCTGCACAAACTGATTTCCAGACCGCCGGCCAGATCACGAGCAACGGAAGTCCACGACTGTCTGAAACGCAGTGTCGTGGCCCGTTTGAGGGAATGCAACCCACGAGCCACAACGTTCCCGAGAACCATCAGCGTCACTGCACTCCGAGACAGCCGAGCGACTCAGAATTCGTTCATTTCTGACGAGCCAGCCACAGCTTCGCATCCGCCAGATCCAGCCAGTCACAGACACTGCTGCCATCTCCGAAATCAACCTCAATCTCCAGTGTTGACCTGCCCGCCACCATCAGGCGCAGGGGCACCGGCTGATCATGAGCAGAAATCAGACGGTCCAGCAGCACTTCATCATCCGCACGGATCAACAACCGCACGGAATGCCCCGCTGCTGCATTGAATGCCACTTCATCGTCAATGCCAGCAGTCAGTTCCAGCGACTCAAAACGTCCGTCCAGCGCCCACGACAGCACCGAATGAGAATGTACGCACAATCCTCGCTGATATTCCCGGCCACGCAGACGCAACCGACTGCTTCCCTGCAGAACCCGATCGCGTCGCGGAGAAAACAGACGCTGCTGCGTCTCCGGATCCACAAGGCCGTCCAGCAGACTCCCACCAGGATCCGCTGCCAACAGGGCTTCACGCAGCACAGGAAGATCAGACAGATACGACAGACGCTCAGCACTCAGATCCGCCGTCAACAAGTGTTCCACTCCACACTCAAGTGACTGCCCCCATGTCGTGACAATCTGCAGTCGACCCGCTGCAATCCGCAGGTCACTGCCTCGCAGCACGTCACCATTCGAAAATACCAGACGCGACCCACCCGCAACCACTGCCTTCTCACCCGCCGGGCGTCCGAAAACCACACCATACACACGCCCTGCGGGAACGGGCACCTTTTCACCATCCAGCAGAAACTCAATGGACTCTGCACCAATTGAACTGACAATGCCACCGAGAAAATCCAGTCCGGTACCATCCCGTTTGACAACAATCAGCAGGTCCTTCTCAGATTCACGCTGGCGAAACGTTGCCCACTGCTCTCCAAACGTCGGCCCCTCAGCCTGCAACCGCAACGCCGAGACAACCCCGGCCGGAATCCGCAGATCACCCACAGTCACTGATCGCAGTCCAATTTCGTTCGCCGTTCGCTGAATATCGCCAGCAGACAACTCGGAACCGTCACGCAGATAAACTCGCTGACTCCCGGATGTTTGAACGGCCGCAGATCCGGAGACATTCCCCTGAAACTCCAGCTGCAGCACTTCCGCCGCCCCAATCTCCTGCAACTGACCTTCAGACTGAATCTGCACCACCCGGTCATTCAGAGCCTGTAACTGACCGCTTTTTTGTGTTCCGTCCTGCAGCGATACCCTTACGTCCGAGCCCACAGCCGGCAATGCCGATACCAGACTCACACAAAACAGCAACAGCTTCATATCGCAGTCTCCCCCCGCTCCCTGAAAACATCGCCGAGATCCATTCAGACTCACTTCTTCTGCTCGGCAATCCTGCGAGTATACCGGCTGATGGCATCCAGAAAATTCGGAGGAAACTGCTGGCGAATCAATTCCTTCGCCTGCGCCTCACGTTCCTTGTCAAGCATTCCCCAGGCTCCGCTCTCTGTCAGTTCCTTCCGATCCGCTTCGCCCTTGCCCTGACTGCCCGAAATCTGACTGCGACTGCCTGGTTGCGATGGCTGCATGGCCCCACCACCCTGCTGTTGCTGTTGTTGTTGCTGCTGCTGTTGCTGTTGCTTCTGCTGCTCCTCAAGGTCTTTCAACAGCTTGTCCAATGCTGCCACGACCTCATCCTCACGCTTCTGCACCGGTTCGTCAGCAGCACCCAGATCCAGACGACGCTGCACATCAGACATCAACTGAGCCACTTCACCCAGCGGACCAGCAGGCTTCGCAGCCTCCTCCTGTACCTGCAGAGCCATCTGTCGAAAACGAGCCGGAACATCCGCCGTATTGTTCAATAACAACGCAAGATCGTCCGCCGCCGCTGACTTCTGCAGCAACTTCAAACGACTGATTCCCCGATAGAACAACAGCGATGCTGGATCCACCAGATCCTGCACAGATACGTCCGCCAGTAAGGCCACCGCCTCATCATAGTAACGCTGCTGTGCCAGCACCCGAGCATGCCAGACACGCACATTGCTGCCATAGAACGGAATAGCCCTGATGCCCGTATATGAATGCTGCCCGGGAGGCTGCCCCGAGTGACAGGCACGCTGCAGTACTGCCGTCTCGTCATCTGCTGTCGCCAGACTGGAAATCAGCAGATCCAGAGCATCCTCGGCCGTCAGATCACCACCCGCCAGCCCCTTCCGCCATACCGCCAGAGCCGACTCGGAACGCCCCGGTTCGATGCCCGCATCCCTGAGCCATCCTGCCAGCTGCTGCTCCGTCTGCTGCACAGACATTCGCACAACTGCCACATTGCCTGACCGCATCTCGTCAGCCAGGGCACCGCCCGCCAACAACAGAGCCACACACGTGCTCAGGATAAATGGCAGTGACGCTGGGCAATTCATGGGGCTTCCTCGGAATCCTCGTCATCAAAACTGACAATCCCCACCAGATCGTATTCGTCCCGCTCCAGAATCTCAACAGGAACAAGATCACCCGGCTCAAGTTCGGCCCCCGTCACTATCACCGTGGAATCAATCTCAGGTGCGTCCGCAAAGGTCCGACCGACATACACACCCTCCCCAACCTCCTCGTCAATCAGCACGTCCAGCTCATATCCCACCATCCGCTCCGCATGCTCGAATGCTATCTCCTGCTGCAGGGACATCAATTCGTCACGTCGAGCCTCCTTGACCTCCTCCGGCAAATGACCCTCCAGCCGGACAGCAGGAGTCCCCGGCTCCAGCGAATAGGTAAAGACGCCCAGCCGCTCAAAACGAGTCTCCTCGACAAACTTCCGCAGCTCCTCGAACTGCTCGTCCGTCTCGCCCGGAAAGCCCGTAATGAACGTCGTACGCAAGACCACATTCGGAATCCGGTCGCGCAAACGACCGATCAAATCTCGAGTCTGCTCGCCATTGACCCTGCGCTGCATCCGCTTCAATACCGCCGAATTAATGTGCTGCAACGGCATGTCAAGATACGGAATAATCACCGAGGAATCCGCAATCACGCTGATCAATTCATCGGTGAAATTGATCGGATACAGATACATAAGTCGAATCCAGTCCAGCCCCTCAACCTGCTCCAGTTCTCGAAGCAACTTCGCAAGCCGTACCTCGCCGTACAGATCCATCCCGTAATAAGTCGTGTCCTGCGCCACAAGGATCAGCTCACGAACCCCGTCCTCAACCAACTCACGCGCCTCTGAAAGAACCATCTCCATCGGCTTCGTTACATGCTTCCCACGCATCGATGGAATCGAACAGAATGTACACGTACGATCACAGCCTTCGGAAATCTTCAGGTAGGCGTAATGCTGCGGAGTAATGCGGAGCCGCGACTGGTCGTTGAGCGCACGAATCGGAGCCGGGCGGAACAACTCACGCTGCTCACGAGCACCTCCAACCAGCCGATCCGCCACCTTCGTAATCTCATCACGACCAAAAACACCCACCACATGATCAATCTCAGGCATCTGCTTCAATAAGCCACCGTCCTGCTCCAGACGTTCAGGCAGACAACCCGCTACAATGACACCACGAGTCCCGCCAGCACGCTTCAGATCCAGCATCTCCTGAATCACAGAACGTGACTCAGCACGCGAACTCTCTATGAATCCACACGTGTTGATCACCACAAAATCTGAACCCGCCGGCTCAGAAACCAACTCGTAACCCTCACGAGACAATGAACCAAGCATCGTCTCACTGTCTACCAGATTCTTGGGACAACCCAACGTTATAAAGGCGTAACGCCCCTTCACCTGACCGGAAACCGCAGGAGCAGAAAGGGGTTGAGACCCACTGTCAGAAGATGGGTCGATGATCGGAAGAATGGCCATGCGCTGCTTTTCGGAAATTGCCGGTTCGAATTCAGAGTGACAGTTCTCTATCACCCCAAGTCTATCGGCAATCCAGCACGCCGCCAAAGTCCCTGAGACAAAATGCAGGGAATTCCTGACCAGCAGCCGGCCAGACGAACGATTTCATGCCCTGTTCGGACAAATTTCAGACCCGTCGGTCCACTGTCCGCCGGCTCCCGCCAGCGTCACCCCCCCGCAGACACGCAGCCCCGCAAAAGGGTACCCACGGTACGAAATGACCGGTCCGCCCAACCTACGCGGCACCCGCCAGCTGAGCACGCAGCTCCAGTTCCCCATACACCAGACCGCCCCGCACCACCGCAGAGTCCGGTGCAGATGCTCGCTGCACAAGAAATCTCTGGGTTCCACCGGACAACACCGACAACTGCTCTGCCAGCAACTCCGGCAACCCTGAAGTTGCCGCAAAACCGCCCGACACCACCACCTGCAGCGGTCGCAACGGAGACACCAGACCCTCCGTCTCACTCAGCTGCCGCACAACACCCGCCGAAATCTGCTGCAGAAGTGCCAAAATCAGCCGCGACAGCATGTGCTCCTGCTCATCACGCGGCTGACGAATGTCCACTGACTGCTGACGACGCCACGTGCCAACGCGGCCCGTATCAAGATACGCAGCTCCGTCCGCATCCCAGATATGCAGCCGCAACTGTTTCGCCATTTCCCCATCCACCCAGTTCCCGCCCGCAGGCAACCAACCAGAAGCCTGTACAAGACCACGCCTCGCCAGACACCAGCTGCTCGACTCAGCCCCCAGCACAATACTGACACCCGTATACTGGCTGTCCGGCCACGCAGACAGCAGCGCCGCTTCTGCTGCCCCCAGCTCGATCACACCATAACCAGCCATCTCCACCAGACGCCTTAGAAACGCAACACCGCCCGACGTCTCTGCAACCTGCTCCACACTCAATTCACCGCATGCGTCTGCAACCGGACTGATCAACACACAGACATTCTCGGCCTCCGTCACCCGCGGCAGCAGGCACCCCGTCAGAATGTGCAGCAGCTGCCTCGCCGGAGCATCCGCGCGGGGAACTCGCCCACCCGGAAATAAGGGAGTCGCCGGAATCCGTGTCAACCAGCGAGTACGTTCAACGTCGTTCCCGACGATTAACAGGACCCCTTCGCCCGTCGCATAGGGCACACCCTGATCACCCAGCGCTCGCCGATGCAGCGCTGTATCAGGTACCGCCGAATACTCGGATCGCAGCTCCAGACGCCGCAACCGTGAACCAGCACCAGCCGCACGACACAGACTGCGCAGTGTTCCGCAACCAAAATCAATTGCACAGATCATCGCTTCGTTCCGGTCTCAGAAGGTCACATCAGCCCCGTGGCAGACCGCCCGCTCCACGCACCGGCCGGGTCAGACGAGCCAGACGCTGCTCGGCGGCAGTCTCAATCCGAGATTCCTGCAATGCATCCCGACCCGCACCTCGCAGCGAACCGTCCGCCGATTCACTGCGCACTGCTCGTCCACCCGCTGCAAAATGAGGTGCACCCATGCTCGTCTGAGGTGCATCCAGTCGCAGCACTGGTGGTCGATTTGGACGGCCATAAATCTGAACACCCGCCGGCAGACGCAGATCGCTGGCTTCAACCGGCACCTGATTCCTCAGTAGATCGTCAAATCCATCCCGTGAACTCGCCGCACTTCCCATCGAAACGCTCGGAGTCATCGGCGTCTGTGACAACGAAACGGGCACAACATTCATAGGCTGATATGCTGATGCCAGAGCAGTTGCTGGCTGCACCGCCATTGTCGGAACCGGCACCTGCTGCATCGGCACCTGCTGCATCGGCACCTGCTGGACCGGAGCAGGCGGAACAGTGACCGCTGCGGGCAGAGGCGGATAATTCACGACAGGCTGCGGTTGCACAATTGACGCCACAAATGCAGCCTGCTGCACAGGACCGCTCACCGGTAGCGGGATTGCTTCCACTGGTCGCTCAGCAGAACTGCGCTGGGACACCGTCACCGACTTTGCCAGAACCCAGCAGCCGGACAAGAGCAGAGCCGCTATCACAAAGCCGTTCATCAGCTGATTGCCACCACCGGTGACTGCTGCTGGTGCTGCCTCAGCGACAGCCTTTCCTTGCGGAGCGGTGGAGGTTTCTGTCTGCACAGTATCTGCAGCCGCTTCATCCGACAGCACCGGTGGTCGTGGTGTTGTGGCAACCGCTCCCGTGGTCGTCGACAACTCCCCCGCAATCGGGTTCGCCCGCAGCTGGTCTTCCAGCGTCAGCAGTTCCTCTCCCCCACGACCAGCATCAGCCAGAGACTGAGTGGGGGCCGCAAATGCAGCCGAAGGCTCTGCCGACACGGAATCCGGAGTCGCTGGTACTGTGGAGTTCCCGGGAAACTGATCTCCGGGCATGCCAGCACCACCAAACGCCCCCACAGAAGCCGTGTAATGATCAGGCACGGCAGGCACCGCCGCAGTCGGTTGCGGCGCTGTCTGCCACTCGGAAAACATCGGTCGTACCGCAGTACTCTTCGCAGACTCGCCGTCAGCAGTCTCTGCTGACTGTCCGACCTGAGATTCCGCCATTGACAATGTCACGACATCGCCGTGCTGCACGACTGTGGACAGACTGGCTGGATTAACCGGAGGCTGGCTGCGCAGCCTTGCGGAAACAATCAGCCGACTTTCCGGCCCCACGGGTATCCCCAGCCCTGCCAGCACATCGCCGATTGTGACCCCATTGTCTTCCAGCGATACCACGGTAGTGCCGGTTGGTCCACGCACCGCCGCATTTCTCGCCGGCTGCTGCTGCAGCGGACTCAGACACTCCACCAGCAGCACATCCCCGTCAAGCACTCGCTCACTGTTATCACCAGTACTCATCCGCAGCGTGCGAGTCCATTGAGCTCGCTGCTGGCCGAACCGCATGATTGTGACGTTCACCGAATCACTCAGCGGAGTTGCACCGGAAATTGCACCGCGAACAGTGGTTTGTGACTGTACAGAAAACCGGCCCGGCCGCGCAACATCCCCCAATACGGTCACCACGGACTGTGAAGTCGCCGCAGGCCCCTGCCCCACCAGCGGCCGGGGCAGCAGCAGCAAAGCACATGTCAGAAACAAAACGTTCCGCCAATCCATGGCTGTCCTCTCAAGTTGGCATCCTGCCGAACTCCTGCAACGATCAGACGCCTGCTGCAGTACAGGCACTGCAGGCAGTCACCAACGGCAGGTTCGCCGACATCGCCCCCCCCCGCTGCCAATAACTTCCCGGAAACAGCTGGCGCTGCTCCGGCAGAATCTGCTGGTCAACGGGCGGAAATACGCTGCCGTATCCGTCTGATCGGCATTTGCCTCCGCTGCATTCAGCCTTTCATGACCGACACTCAGGGCGAACCCGCAGTGAGAACCACCCTGGCTGGCAAATCACCGAGCCTCAGGAATCATAAACCACAGTCTGCCGCAGATTCTGCCGCAGAATCAGCCGACGAAGGGGCTCAGTTTCCCCCGGTACGTCCCTTGAACAGCCGCCGATCCATCCGCGGATTAAACGGCGTCCACGCAGACTCTGTGTTCAGGTCCTCGGAAATCGCCCGATTGAATTCGTGCAGCTTCGAATCCAGAGTATCGATGCAGTTAAGCGCCAGTGCTTCGGGCGTCATCGGGATCGTCGGACTGCCGAATTCCCGCGTCCCATGATGACTGATCAGCATATGCTTGACTCGCAGTATTCGCTCGCCATCCAGAGGACGCCCCAGACGCGATTCCGTCACCACAAGCTTCTCATGCAGGATTTCCATCCCCAGATGTATGTGCCCCAGCAGCTGCCCCTCGTCCGTATACACGAGGACCGGGTCCCAGCCCAGCTCACGAGTCTTTCCGATGTCGTGCAGCAGTACCCCGATCAGCAGCAGATCACGATCCAGCGACGGATAAACCTGACTTAACCGATCAGCTGCCTCACTCATTGAAACCACATGCTCAATCAGACCACCCTGATACGCATGATGCGCCTTCACGCCTGCCGGAGCCGCACACAGAGCCGTCACCAGGCCGTCATCCTCCATAATACAGGTGGCCAGCATCCCCAGATCCGGACAACGAATCGAACTGAGCAGTTGCCGCAGCCGCTGCAGCAGCGGACCAGCCTGAGCCTGTGGCTGCTGCTGAAAATCAGCGGGATTGCAGGAACTGTCCGAAACAGCATCCATACCAGCCACAATCATCTGCAGGTTGCCCTGATACAACTGCACCTTGCCACGCACGCGCACAAATCCACCGGGTACGTATTCCTGCGCAGCAGACTCCTGCACATTCCACATCAATCCACTGATCACGCCCGTGCGATCACGCAGCGTCGCCAGCATGTACAAACTGGCATTCCGATTAGCCCGCAACTGACGATCCGCCAACAGAAAAATTTCGTTGACGTTGTCGCCATCCTTCAGCTCTCTGACAAACGTGCGGGCCATGAAAAATGCTGCTTTCACCTGAACGCCAATGATCCCCCGCAGAGCGTCTGCGCTGCACACGCACCAGCGGGAACACAAAAATCCGGGCCGGCATCATAAACTTCCGCAGCGACACCTGACAGCCTCAGCCCCCCGGCTGCCCCCAACAGCAATAAAACCATGGCAATTCGGGGAATTTACCGGTTCTCAAACATGGCAGTTGGTCTACGAGTTTTCGGGAATGCTGCTAAGATGCGTCGGTTCTCAATTTCTTCTGCCCTCCATGAACCCCGTCTATTCAGGTTTCCTATGCGCTGGTCCCAGACATTCATTCCCACCATGAAGGAAGTCCCGGCTGAAGCAGAAGTCCCCAGCCACCAGTTGATGCTGCGGGCCGGGATGATTCGGCAGCTGATGGCTGGTGCCTACACGTGGCTGCCTCTGGGCTATCGTGCCGTTCGCAAAGTCTCGGAAATTGTTCGCCAGGAAATGGATCGTGCAGGCGCAGTCGAATTGTTCATGCCCGCTCTGCAGCCCATTGAAATCTTTGAACGCACCGGACGTCGTGATGCTTTCGGAAATGTTCTGTTCAATTTCGAAGCCCGACGCGGCGACCGTAAGCTCCACTTCGCACTCGGCCCGACTCACGAAGAAGTGATCACAGACCTGATGGCCCGGCATATCAGCAGCTATCGCCAGATGCCCATCACCCTCTACCAGATCCAGACCAAGTTTCGCAATGAAGAACGTCCGCGTTTCGGAGTTCTGCGGACCAGCGAATTCCTGATGAAAGACGCCTACAGCTTCGGCACTTCACTGGAACAACTGAACACAGCCTACGATGCCATGTACAATGCCTACTGCCGTATCTTCGAACGCTGTGGACTGAAGTACCTGCCTGTCGAAGCGGAAAGTGGCCCGATTGGCGGTGACGCATCGCATGAATTCATGGTCCCCGCCAGCAATGGCGAAGACTTTGTGATTCATTGCCCCGCCTGCAGCTATGCAGCCAATCAGGAACGCGCCGAAACCGGCCGAAAATCGGTTCTACCGACCCCTGTCGCCAATGCCCCAGCCCCCGCACTCGTGCCCACACCGGACGCTGGCAGCATCGAACAGGTCAGCAAACTCCTGAAATCCAGCCCGCAGGCCTTCATCAAAACTCTCATCTACAAAGCCGACGGTAAACCAGTCGCCGTTCTGCTGCGCGGTGACCATACCGCAAATGAAGGCAAGATTCGGCGAGCCGCCAAAGCGACTTCCGTCGAACTGGCCGATGAAGCCACCATTCTGCAGGTCACCACAGCACCCGTCGGATTCGCCGGACCCATCGGTATCCTCTGCCCCTGCCTGATCGACCACGATGTCGCCAGCATCAACTCTGCTATCGTCGGCGCTAACGCAAAGGATGCACACCTCACCGGTGTCATTCCCGGTACCCACTTCCCAGTCACTGAAACCTTCGACCTGCGAAATGCCGAAGCCGAAGACCCCTGCCCCAGATGCTCCGACACCCTCCGAATGGTTCACGGCATCGAAGTTGGGCACGTCTTCAAACTGGGTACGAAGTACAGCGTCTCCATGAACGCCTGCTACGTCGATGCTCAGGAAGTCTCGCACCCTATTATCATGGGCTGCTATGGCATCGGAGTCACTCGAGTCGTGGCATCCATCGTCGAAACCTGTCACGACGAAAACGGTATCATCTGGCCTCTCAGTGTCGCCCCCTGCTCCGTCATGCTCATTCCACTGAACGTCACCGATCCCGAGGTCATGAAGGTCTCCGAACGCATCTATCAGGAACTGACAGATGCCGGAGTTGATGTTCTGATGGATGACCGCGATCAAAGACCGGGATTCAAGTTCAAGGATGCAGACCTGATCGGTATCCCCCTTCGAATCACAATTGGTGGCAAAGGTCTGGCCGAAGGAATCGCTGAAGTCAAATGGCGCGGCTCAGCTGAAACCATGAAACCAGCCATCGCAGATACAACGGCCTTCGTACGCGAGCAACTGGCCAGTAAAGCCTGAACGACACCACCACGTCACTCCGCAGCCTCGTAACGATTCACCACCTCAGCAAACTCCGCCAGGTGCGAGTAGTCCTGCTTCCAGGTGGTGTACATCACGCCCGTGATGCCGCTGATGCGCTGCTGCCTGACCGTGTCCAGCCAGCGCCCGATCTGCTGCGCATCCGCGTCGTAGTAACCAGCCAGTAACTGGCGATGACCACGCTCGGCAAAAAACTTCAGACTCTCCTCACGCACACCAAAGTTCCAGTTCACCACCAGCACGTCGCGAGTCAGTCCTTCCCACGATCCGCTCAGATCACCATTCACCAGATAATAGTTATCCACCGCATTATGGTGCGGGTCAAACATATCACTCCACACAAAGACACGCCGATTCGAATTCAGCTTACGCAGATAGTCAGAACAGAATCGAACATTGTCCGCGGCCACCTGACCCGCCGTCTTTCCGGTCCGCTGAAAGCTTTCATCCCACCCCAGCACACGCCACTCGTCATGAGACATCATCCGATCCGTCCCAGGAAATATTCGCTCCACCGCGTCCGCCTGACCTCGCAGCAATTGCTGAAATGCCGGTTCCGTCACACAGGCACACACCTGACCATCATAAATCACATGCGGATGAAACCATGAAACTCGCAGTCGAGTCCCGTTCGGGAAGTCCCGCTTCAGGACAATCGCCGGCGATTCATGCCATACCTGATACTCCCCCGCATAAGGGACACGGCCCAGCAGTGGATCGGTCACCGGTTCAAAATCCTGACCTTCTGCCAGCAGAACCGCTCGCTCAGCCTCTCGTGTAACCTTCAAAGGCGCGCCGTTTCGACGCACAACATTCAAAAGCCCGCACTCCTCCAGTTGTGCGTCTGCCAGCCATAAGGAGCCGCCCGTCGGCCCCCACGCTCCCAGATACACGCTCACCTGCTCGCTGCCCAGCGAATTGAAAGTGATGTGCTGAGTCGTCCAGTCTGTCGTGCGTCCCACCTGCAGATTCGTATGGCTCAAACGCCGACCACTGGCAGCATCCAGCACCACAATCCGGGGCTGACCACGAAAATCCAGTGTCCTCACTCGCACCGATACGTGATAATGCCGGAACGGTGCCACCCGGACCGATTTCATCGCCCGACAGTTCTCGCCCTTCGGACTCTCTACCCGCAGACCGGTCCCCTCAGACCGCAGCGATTCGTCCACAAAATCCCAGGCTTTTCGATCGCCCAGCGATGGCAGCGAAACAGGCGGATCCGCCACCAGCAGCGCCCGACCGGACTGCACCTCAAATAAGGCATCACGAACCGGAAGACCCTCAGCCAGATTCGGATTCTGAGCCAGCAGATCGTTGGAATAACCCACGGGAAATACTGCCGGAACCAGATTCAGATTCAACTCGTCCGCCAGTCGCCGCACCCGCTCAACATGCCGAAAATAACGTTCGTCCAACTCATGCAGACGACTGAACTTCGAATCAGATAACAGCACGTGCGTAAAACCAAGACCCGCAGCTTCACGCATCAGCCCCTCAAGGCGATCCACATTCTCCTCAACCAGCAGATTGGTCGGAGCATACACCCAGCGTTCAAGTCGCTGAGCCCCGGCAGGACTGGACACACTCAGCACAACCCCGCAGAACAATAACAGCCGCAGAAACAATGCAACAAAACCCCGATAATGCGGAACACTGGTCTCAGTGCTCCGCTGTATCAGGTTTGCGTCAGATATCACCATCAGACACCGGTCCGACATTCCAACCCCCGACCTGCTGCACCGCCGGACGCCGACACACTGCCAAACCCTGCAAACACACCGCCGAACCGTCAATCTTCGTCAGAACGCAGCTTCGCCAGAATGCTGAGATCCTCCAGAGTTGTCGTGTCCTGCGTCGATTCACGACCCGCCGCGATGTCACGCAGCAGACGCCGCATAATCTTGCCACTGCGAGTCTTCGGGAGTGCGACTGCAAATCGCACCTGATCCGGCGTTGCCAGAGCACCGATCACCTGACGGACGTGCTGAGTCAGCTCAACCTTCAATCCATCGTCACCCTCACCGGATTTCAAGGTCACAAAGCAGCAGATTCCCTCACCCTTGATCTCATGCGGAAATCCAACAACCGCCGCCTCCGCAACCTTCGGATGAGCCACCAGAGCGCTTTCAACTTCCATCGTACTGAGTCGATGCCCGGAGACATTCAGTACGTCATCCACACGACCCATCACCCACAGATATCCATCCTCGTCATACCGAGCACCGTCGCCGGCAAAATAGCAACCAGGAACTTCGGAAAAATAGGTCTTTTTGAATCGCTCGTGATCCCCGTACAAAGTCCTCAGCATCGAAGGCCACGGCTGACGCATTACCAGCAGCCCACCCTCGTTCTTTCCCAGACTTTCACCCGCACGCGTCACAATGTCCGGCACCACGCCCGGCAATGGATGACAGCAGCTGCCAGGCTTTGTCGACGTCACCCCGGGCAGCGGACTTACCATGATCGACCCAGTCTCCGTCTGCCACCACGTGTCCACAATCGGACAACGCTCCTGACCAATCACACGGTGATACCACATCCATGCCTCCGGATTGATCGGCTCACCAACCGAACCCAGCAGACGCAGACTGCTCAGATCATACTTTTCCGGCCAGTGATTGCCCCACTTGATAAACGCCCGAATCGCTGTCGGTGCCGTGTAGAAGATGCTCACACGGTACTTTTCAATCAACTCCCAGAAACGCCCCTCGTCCGGCCAGTTCGGAGCCCCCTCGTACATCATCACCGTCGCACCATTCGACAACGGTCCATAACAGATGTAACTGTGGCCCGTAATCCAGCCGATGTCCGCCGTGCACCAGTAAGTATCATCCTCCTTCAGATCAAATACCCACCGCGATGTCATTGTCGTACCCAGCAGGTAACCAGCCGTGGTGTGCATCACTCCCTTCGGCTTGCCTGTACTGCCGGACGTATACAGAATGAACAGGGGATGCTCACTGTCCAGTTGCACAGGATCACACTCCGCAGACACCTCCTGCATCAACTCGTGCCACCAGAAATCCCGGTCCGGCACCATGTCCACTTCACCACCCGTACGCCGCACAACCACGACTTTTTCCACCGTTGGCGAACGGTCCAGACTGGCGTCGACCGCGGCCTTCAATGGAACCTCCTTGCCACGACGCCAGCCACCGTCCGCTGTCACTACAACTTTGGCCTGAGCATCATTGTTGCGGTCGGCCACAGCATCTGCACTGAAACCACCGAAAATGATCGAGTGCACAGCGCCAATTCGAGAACACGCCAGCATGGCAATGGTCAACTCGGGAATCATCGGCATGTACAACGTCACCCGATCACCAACCTGCACCCCCAGTTTCTTCAGCACATTCGCAAATCGACAGACCTCACGATGCAGATCCTGGTAACGCAGCACTCGAGTATCACCGGGCTCGCCTTCCCAGATAATCGCAGCCTTGTTGCGACGCGAACCCTTCAGATGACGATCCACACAATTGTAGCTGGCGTTGATCCGCGCACCAACAAACCACTTCGTCTCTGGCATCTGCCCCTGTAACACAGAATCCCAGCGACGAAACCAGTCCAGATTCTCGGCCATCTCGCCCCAGAAACCCGCCGGATCGTCCTTCGCACGCTTCCACATCGCCTCGTACTGCTGACGGCTGCCGATATGAGCCTGCGCAGCAAAGGTCGCCGGTGGGGCAAACGAACGAGTCTCTTTCAATACACTTTGAATACTCTGACTGCCAGTGGAACTCATTGGATCAACTGCTCCTGCGTGGGACCCGATGCACACCTGCTGCACCAGACCTTGAATGTCACCAATCTAACCCGTGAACCTGCTGCACGAATGACCGGTATGGACGCCACTCGCGACATACCATTCTGTCGAATCACCCCCTTCATTGTCCACCAGAACCGCAGGTGTTGTTCAAAGACCGCCAACGAAAAAAGGCTCTGCAGTGATGCAGAGCCTTCCAGACTTCTATCTATTGAACCACCCAGAAGTGCCGCGCCAACCGCAGGCTGGCAAAAACCAACCCGTCAGCCCCGCACCAGGTCACTTCTTCGCCGGGGACAGTGCCCGCACGACCGCACCAGACTTGCGTGACACCAGATCCTTGCTGCCGTCTTCGTTCACTCGCACAGACACCTTCGTCGGCAAATTCGTCGTCGGATCAATCAATGCCACATTCGATGCATCAATTGCCAGTTCTGTCTGCAGACGACCACCCTGAGGACTTTTCGGATGACCACGCTTCACGTGCTTCAAAACCCGATTCACACCCTCAACAACCAACTTGCCGTTCTTCCTGTCCACAGAAAGAACCGGACCACGGACGCCCGAGCTGTTCCCCGTCAAAACCTGAACTATGTCACCCTTCCGAATGTGCATCGCTGACTCCAGACACCCGCAAAAAACTTGTTCGCTGTAAACTACCCGCAGAACCAGATTGCCGTTACCCGCACAACGCTCTCTGACAGGAAACCCAAGTTATCGACAGCCACTGAAAGCCATCCACACTGTATTTCCTGCCAAATCATCCCGAGTAAAATCATGCCCAGAGCATTTACGCCCACAAAGCATTACGTCAGAAACAGCAGATTCCAGTGAACTGACGCAAACATCCGGATTTTCGGCCAAGCAGACAGAATGACGAACCGCTCACTGGAAATCAAGCCCACAGACGCCCACCAAAAACCTTTCCCAGCGAATTGCCAGTCAGCTCACGCCGATCGAACGCAAAAACTGGACACCCGCAACCATCGTTGCCGCACACTGAATCGCCTCGTAAATCGCCTCGTCAGCCACTCCCGACTGACGAACCTTGGCAACATGAGCAGATGTACACGGCTTGCAGCTATTGATATCGCTCAAACTCAAATTGATCAGCTCCACCGTCGTCTCATCCAAAGATGTCCCCTGAAACGTGTGCGCCCGTAAACCCACCCCCATCCCATTGAATACGTCCGTTCCACTAATATCCCGGAACTTGAACAACACATTATACATAGAATTCGTGGCCCCCACCGCCAGAGCCTCGGCCAACTCCACCCGCGATACACCGCGAGCCTCGGCGAAAGTCGCCAGAAAATCCAGCCATCGAGAACTTCCGCCCTGCCCCACCACCGCCGCTGCGATTAACAACTTCCGCTTCTCATCCAGTTTCCCTGCCGAAAGAACAAACTTTCGAAAATTCATGAAAAAATCGTGCAAAAATGCCGGAACGGACGCGAAGTAACGAAAGATCTCAGGGATCTCAGTCACCCCCAGAACCTCCCGAATTCGCTCGTACGCCTGAGCCGCCTTATCCTCCGCCTGCTCCGCACTGACCGGTTCCACAAATGCCATCACCCGTCCCCCCACGCAGAAATACTCAGCTCCCGCAAACTCCACTGACGTCAGCCCTGCATCATTGCAGAACCATTCAGATTTCAAGCGAATGAGTACGAAACCGCAGGAATTTCCTCGCTGATCTCCCCCTGCAAAAACTCTCCAGAATCGTCCCTTTCCCGGACCTGAAAATCAGGCACAAATTCCCCATGTTCTCTCGAGCAGCGTCCGATAAGCCAAAGCAGTGCGAAATCGTCTCGGGAATGCTGTAAGTCCCGTTTTGGCAAGCGTTTATCGGCAATCTTTGCCGCAGGCCTTGTCTTGACAATCCGGACAAACAGCGCTAATTTCCGCGTTCCCGCGGGCTGAGCCCCGCAACCACGACAACAGCAAGCGAATGGAGTCGCTTATGTCCGCAGGTACGCCCCGTGCCTCCGCTGAAGATTCAGGGACACCCGTGCCCTTCATCGATCTCGTTGCACAATACGCAACGATTCGGGATGAAGTGCGAACGGCTGTCGACCGCTGCTTCGAAAGTCAGACCTTCATCCTTGGAGATGAAGTGCTGCAACTTGAAAAGGAAATCGCCGCGTATTGTGGTGCGAAACACGCCATCGGATGCGCGTCCGGAACTGACGCACTGATCCTCGCCCTGCTGGCCGCCGGTGTTCAACCGGGTGACGAAGTCATCACCAGCCCATTCACATTCTTCGCCTCGGCGGGCGCCATTCATCGCATTGGTGCCGTCCCGGTGCTCGTCGATATTGACCCCGTCAGCTTCAATCTGGACCCACGCTGCGTTGAAGCCGCAATCACATCACGTACCGCGGCTATCATGCCCGTCCATATCTTTGGACAGTGCGCAGAAATGGAACCCCTCTGGAAACTGGCCTCAGCCTTCGACCTGCCCATCATCGAAGATTCAGCTCAGGCGATCGGAGCTGAATACCGCGGTGAACGCACCGGTGCACTGGGGAAAATCGGCTGCTTCAGCTTCTTCCCCACCAAAAACCTTGGTGGCGCCGGCGACGGTGGCATCATGACCACGCAGGATGACGAACTCGCAGCACGACTGCGACGCCTGCGAGTCCACGGAGATACTGGCGGTTACAACCACGTGGAAGTTGGCTTCAACAGCCGTCTGGATGCACTGCAGGCCGCGGTGCTGCGAGTCAAACTGAGACACCTCGACAAGTGGACCGCCGGACGAACCGCGAACGCCGAACGCTATGCGGAACTGATCCGCAGCAATGGACTGGATGACGTTGTCACCCTGCCCACCACTCTGCCCGATCGACGACACGTGTTCAATCAGTTCACCACCCGCATCACGGGAGGCCGTCGAGCTGAAGTGATACAGTCGCTCAAAGAGCAGAAAATCGGTTGCATGGTCTACTACCCGATTCCACTGCACCTGCAGAAGTGCTTTGCCTACCTTGGCTACAAACAGGGCGATCTGCCGGAGGCAGAACGCGCTGCGGATGAAGTGCTGTCGCTGCCAATCTATGCAGAACTGCCACCGGCTCATCTTGAACGAGTCATTGCTGGACTCTGCCACGCTCTGGACCGCAAAGCGACACTGCCGTTCCCCAGCCAGGCCGAACGTCAGGCACGCAAAGCCGCCTGAGCCTCAGCACAGTCACCCGAACTACACAGCTCGCAGCCAACACCTGCGAGCTGTTTTTTTTGCGCACTCAGCGAAACGCCCGCAGAAAACCGGCTCAGGCCGGCTTCCGAGCAATTACGGCAACGCGAGTAAACTTGGCCGGCAGATGCCTGAGACTCAATCGTGTCAGTTGCACGCTGCAGCCGGACTCACGCAGCACCTGCTGCATCAGCGACAGGGTAATATTCGAGTAGCTGTAACGCCGCGACACAAATCTGCCCGTGGGACTTTCAGACATCTCCAGATTCAACAGCATGCCACCCGGAGCCAGCAAACGCACCAATTCTCGCACCGAAGACTCCGTCGATGCCGCATACCCCACAACCGCGCCCACGCAGATCAGATCAAAACTGCCCTCAGATAACTGCACCACAGATCCACCCGGCGACTGCAGCCGACTGGGATGCGAAATGTCACTGACGCCCACGGAGATCCGATCTGAATCCAGTCCGCGCTGACGAGCATTCGCGAGAGTCGTAGTAAGAAATCGTGGCTCAAGATCTGTCGCCGTCAGGACCGAACCTGGCAGACGCTCAAGAAAATGCAGACCCAGCATCCCGGTGCCGCAACCCGCATCCAGAATCCGCACCGCACCACTCAAATCCAGTTCCACCGTACGCAAAAACCGATCGATGCTGCGCTCGTAGCCCAACGACTTCATGAAGAAGTTGTAGACGTGAGTACTGCGATAGAGCCGTGTCTTCAGCATTCCACTTTTCCCGAATCCCGACACAGACCAACCAATCAACCAAACAACCCGGTGCGCGGCTATCGTCGCCTTCCTGTCGCATTCTGTATCAAAACGTTCATTTTGCAAAGCCCGCACCCCGGACCACGCACCGCCACGGCCTGCAATCCCATGCAAACAGCCCGCTCGGAAGTTACACCGCGGGTACATCGATCTCGGGAATTCATGACCGTCAACTCCGATTCGCCGCACCGGGTGTTCCTGCCAAAAACTACAATTCAATCACCAATTCATTCAAATCATTCACACCCCTCGATTGGCCCCTGATTTCCAGTAGGTTTTTCCATCAAGCAATGCCATCTTTGGAAAGATAACAAGTACGTACAAACCCTCAGCATGCGGATTTTCATCTGCCATGCACTTTGTCAGAGCACTTGATTTCCAGGAGCTGACATGGGCCTTGAAGTACGCTACCGCGGCCGCATCAGGAATGCAGACTGCATCGGTCAGTTCGAACAGCAAATCGTTCGCATGACGGCTCATCTACAGGGCTGGTCTCAAATCAGACACTCTGCTGATAACTCTGCATCAGCGATCACTCACGGTGTCATCCTGCAACTGCTGCCCTCACTACCGCTGCTCAGCCTGCTGCTGTCACCCAACGGAGATCTCATCAGCCTGCAGGCAGCAGTGCAATTTGAAAATCACAACTGCCCAGCACCCGAAAACTGGTGCTCAATCTGTACCAGTCAGAGTGGGCCCGGTGGTCACCTGCAAGTGCTTGTGTTACTGGCTGTGATCAGACAACGCTGGTTCCCGCAGCTGGAGGTGGAAGAAACATCCGGACGATGGTCCGCCATCGCCCTTGCCGCACAGCAGCTGGTCGCAGTCAACCCACAACAGCTCGTTACGACGATCCAATCCGAACCCACCAATTATCACCAACTGATGGCGACGCTGCACAATCTGATCAACGACGAGCAGTGTTCTCCGACGTTTGCTGAATGCCTGACGGCCATGCAGCCGGATGACAGCCGGCAGTGCCAGGACGATGACGATGAACTCCTGTGGCTGCGTCAATCCGATTCAGACGACGGCGGTTTCCCCAGCGAATCACTGGAGTCAGCAACTGAGATCACCTCGGATGAAACAGCTGCAGTCATGCTCACAGATCACACGGAATTCAAACTGCGTTCACACACCATGGCACTGTTTCTCTGGATCAACAGATCGCTTGTAACCGAAACAGTTCTGATCGATCCCGATGAAACTGTGATCTGGTCCGCCATAGTGTTCCTGACCAATCACTGCAGCTGCACCCAGAAACTGCTGCCGCTGCGATATGCTCCCGATATCACTGATCGCCTCAGTAATCATCTGCACAAAACTCTGTGGTTTGCTGATGCCATGCAGCATGCCATCAATCGACTGGTCAACCGACAGCGACTCTCTATCGCCGCTGCCATCACCGGGCAGACAGAAACTCAGCAGATCATCAATGAAGCCCATCAGTTGCTGGCCACTTCGCAAACCTGACGCTTCATCCCCTGCCCTCCTCCCCCAACCGCCCTCAGAACTCGATGGCTCAGAACCAGTCGAGGCAACTCACCTCATCATCCTATGGCGTAAGTGATTCCGGGGGGCAAGCACAAAAAACGCGAGGCAGCCCCCCCACTGACCACTGATCACTGATCACTGATCACTGAAAACTATTCCCCCAATTGACTCAGTGTCATGCGCTGCTGCAGCACAACGGCACCTGACTGATCACAGATCTGCATCCGTATCACCGGATCACTCACCGACCAGTCCACAAGGATATTCCCGTAATTCGTATCAAACCACGTCAGCCCCACTCGATACGGATTGATCTCATTTGCAAATCGGACTCCCAGCTTCGTGAAGTTGCCGGATGGTGCATTCAGACTGCTGCTGGTCGCCTCAAACAAAGGATACCCAACTCCCTCCTCTGTTCCCGGCGGCAAAGCTGCCAGCTCCGCCAGATGTCGGTCACCACTGATCAACAGCACCCCTTCAGCTCTCGTCTCCCGAATCAGCTTGAACAGACGAGCTCGCTCACGAGGAAAATTGCCCCACATCTCCCAGCCATGCTGGTTCGACAGCACCTGATAACTGGACCCAATCACTCGCAACTCTGCCGGTTGCTGCAACTGCTGCTTCAGCCATGACCATTGAGCCTCACCCAGTACTGTGGCCGCTGGATCATCGTTCGGTACATAACGGCCCCGATATCCCTCACCTGGCTCACCCCCGGCGAACCCCTTCTTCAACGGGCTGCGGAAATAACGCGCATCCAGCAGGATCACCTGCACACGCTGACCCACCGGACCATACACTGCTGACCAGTACACACCTTCTCGGTGCCGCCGCGGATCACCTGCTTCAGCACCCAAAAAATCCAGAAAAACTCGCTGCGATTCTGCCCGCAACTCAAACTCGGCGCCCGCATCGTCCCGACCAAAATCATGATCGTCCCACGTCGCAACAATCGGACACGTTGCCCGCAGCTTTGCAAACCCCGGCTGCCGCTGCAGCTGGCCATACTTTTCACGCAACAACTGCATGTCGTCCGTATCACCATAGATATTGTCACCCAGCAGAATGAACAAATCCGGAGCCCCGGCAACAACGGCATCCCAGATCGGCTGCGGTTGGTCCTGCTTCGCACACGAACCAAACGAAATCCGCCCGATCGGCTGCTGGGCGCAAACCACTCCGCTGAACATCAACAACCACATCAGATATCCCGAAACCAGCCCACCAACCTGCCTCAATCCATCTGCCAGTACCATCAGCCAGCCCCCCATCCAGCAAAACTACACTCAACCGCCAGACTTTGCGCCACATCGGCAATCTGAGACACTACAGCGGTCACAGCAGATCCTGCCTGAAACCCGGTCGTGCTGTTCCCCGAATATCCTCACCACAGCTGAAAATTGCAATTGTGAACTCCAGTGCCTCCCGACTGCTGCTGGCAATCGAATCCAGCTGTGATGAAACTGCCGCTGCCGTTGTCCGTGAAGATCGCACGGTTCTTTCCAGCATCATCGCATCACAACATGAACTGCATATTGACTGGGGCGGCGTTGTTCCGGAAATCGCATCCCGCGCTCACGTACGCCGGATCCTGCCCGTCATCTCAGCCGCACTGCAGCAGGCAGACTGCACTCCCAGCCAACTGGCTGCAGTTGCCGTCACCACAGAACCTGGACTGGTCGGCTCACTGCTGGTAGGCCTGACCGCCGCAAAAACCATCGCACTCACCCTCAATATTCCCCTTGTCACCGTCAATCATGTCGAAGCACATATCTATGCCTGCAGCATGGGACACAGCAATCCAATCTACCCAAGCATTGGTTTCGTCGTCAGCGGTGGACACACCAACCTGTACGACTGCCGCAGCCCTGCAGATTGCCGACTGATCGGCGGCACAACCGACGATGCAGCTGGAGAAGCTTTTGATAAAGCCGCCCGCATTCTTGGACTGCCCTACCCCGGTGGACCCTCCATCCAGCAGGCCGCCACTGCCGGAAATCCAAACCGATTTCGCATGCCCAGACCACTGCTGCACTCCGGAAGACTGGACTTCAGCTTCTCCGGACTGAAAACCGCAGTACTCTACGCCGCTCGCGGTGTTCCCGGCCCGAATCAACTGACCACAACCCCGCCCGAACTGGTCCCCGATCTGGCAGCCGCCTTCCAGGCCGCAGCAATTGAAGTGATGGTCGAAAAATGCCGTCAGGCAGTCCGCCAACTGAAATATTCACGGCTGTGCGTCGGTGGCGGAGTCGCTGCTAATGGACCATTCCGACACGCACTGCAGACCATGTGCCGCCACGAACGCATCGAACTGTTCATCGCACCACCTGAACTCTGCACCGATAATGCCGCCATGGCAGCCATCGCCTGGGAATTGCTGGCTGCCGGACGCACTGCCAGCCTCGATGCCGATGTCCTGCCAGGACTTGTCAGACCTGACTTCCGTCGACCCCGTAAATCCCCTCCAACGGATTCACCCTCCCCTCACTAAAACACAACGACCTGCTGCCCCCACTCAACAGCTCGGCAACCATCCCAAAGGCTGCTGCCATCCCTGCTGACTCCCAGTAACAGCGCCGCCAGATTGCCCCGCAGCAACTGCCGATATCCCAGATAGCTGGTGCACAACCGTGGGTTCACTTCAATCACCGACACCTGCTCACCACACACGAAATCCACACCTACCCATCCACGAAACGCCCCCAAAGCCATCCCCAGTTGATGTAACAGAGGCCACGCCCGCTGCTGCACCGTCAGCCCTGCCGGTACACTGCCACCCTCGTATCCAAACCGACCCGAATTACAAACCACCGACTGCTGACCTACCGGTGTCTGCACAAACTGCTGACTCCCTGAACCCACAAAACCGGCTGAACACGGCAAACCAGCCTGCAACGGCTGCAGTAACCAGCACAAGTCTGACCCGGGAACTGCATCCTGGACCCGCTCACCCTCTGCACAGACCATCCGAAACTGCTGATCGTCCAGACGCAGCAACTGCACATCCCCACAGCCACAACCATCACGCGGCTTCAGCACATAAAGCCCGCAGTGGCTGCTGGCTAACGCACTCACGGCCCCGGAACACCACGCCGTCGCATCCCACGTATCCGCCACTCGCAGAGCCTGTAAACGGCAGGCGACTTCGTCTGACAAAACCCATGCAGGCGGAGTCCTGAAGCCATGCCTGTGCAGCCACACTGCAGTCGCCGCCTTATCTCCCAGAACAGCGGCCAGTGACCACGGAACATTCAGATTCGTGACACCACGCCACAACTCGGACTGCACCTGCTCCAACCGCTGCACCAGCAAACCAGCTGACTCAGGAGCAATCACAAGCGTCTCTGTAAACAGTTGCGGACTGATACTGGGCTCCTGCAACCACGCCTGCGGACCTGCCACTGACGACAGCATCTGCAGACCGGCCAACCTGAGACTGGTGCCCACCGCCCCCTGCATCACAGCTGGTGATAACAGCACAGTGACCTCAACATCCGGTACCACCGCCATATCCGCTGCAACCGCCGACAGCATCGCAGTTGCCTCGTGACGCAGCGAGGCAGACGACGTGGACCATAGAGCTTCTGACGACAGCAGTTCCTCAATAATCAACACGCGCCGCCTGCTCATGCCCACTTGCCCCCTTTCCTCCTTGCCCCGCAGAACACCAAACCTACGGGCGCTTCTGCTGACCACTGAAGACCGTGTATTCACCAAATCGGTGGGCCTGCACGTTGTGAAACAACTGCTTCATCCGTGCTTCCTGCCATTCGACAGGCTTGGTCACAATCAGAACCTGGCCACCAGGTCGCAGCGCCCGACGAGCCGCCTGCAGAAATAACTCGGCAATCCGGAAGTCAGAATAGTAGGGCGGATTTCCCAGCAGCAGATCCCACTGCCCCGGATTCGGGATCGTCCCTTCAGAATCCAGTACCACCTGCATCTGCGACAGATCGTTCAGCCGAGCCGTCTGCGCTGTACATTCCACCGCTCGAGCATCACTGTCGATGGCCAGAATCTGAGCCTGCGGAAAACTGACAGCAGCAGCAGCCGAAACAGCGCCACAGCCACACCCCAGTTCCACAATTCGCTCCACCACGGACTCTGAAGACTGACCATCCCGGACCAGCGATAACGCCCGAATCAATGCCCGGGCACCTCCATCCAGACGCCGATGACTGAAGACACCCGGTCGCGTCTCACAAACCAGCACTCGCTCCTGATGACGAAAATCAAACCGCGCCCGAAATCCTCGCAGTCTCTTCAATGGACCACTTTTCCAGGCGGTAAAGACATGGCCACGAGGAAACTTCTGCTGCTCCACGCGACTGAACACCGCCTTCAACTGCGAATCAATCCAGTGGCCCTTCGCCGCATTGGTCGAAACAATCAACCGTCCACCGGACACCAATCGAGTCTGCAGAGACTGAAACAATTCCTGAGCAACCTCGGAGGAATCACCAGCCAGAGTCGGAAACAGAATCGACTGAAACGGACCATCCGGAGGCTCTGCTGCACAATGAATCGAAACCGCACCTGACTGGCCAGCATCACTGTGAAAACTATGCAGAGTCCTGGCAAAGAAATGCTCGGTCGTGAAAAATGCAAATCGCAGGTCCGAACGCAACTCACGCAACGCCGTTGCCAGACGGGTCCCATGAGTCAGCACGACCAGACACTCCGGCCCGGATACATCCTCCGCCGCCTGCAGAATCGCCCGGTCTGACCACGACTTCAACGGACGCTCTTTGCGCACACCACCACGACCACCACCAGACATGACTTCCGACATATCGTCATCGTCGTCATCGTCGCCCTCAAATCCCAATTCGTCATCGAACTCATCGAGGTCGTCGTCGTCGTCAAAATCGTCCCTGTTCACAACCGCTTTCTTCATACCCCAACACCACCTGCCCGCAGAAAACAGAAACCCGCGCAGGCCAACGACCTGCCGCGGGTCCGAAAAATCGACTGAATCACATGTCACAGACAGCCTCTCAGGCTGTGCCTGCATTGTCAACCAAGCCCACTTTCATGCCAGAGCCAACATCACAAAGATCATCAGCAATACAAGAATCAGTACCCAGACAAGAACCTTGACGATGATCGAAGTTCTGTATTTCATGTCTGGAGTCGCTGCGCGGATCGCAGCATACTGCGGAGTACACACGAATGCAGCTTTCCTGTTCAGCAGGGAATACAGAATGATCCACGTAATTGGACTCATAATCCCCGGCAGGCTGAGAACAGCAGCAGTGATGCGAGCCCAGTTCTGCAGATTTCGCAGTCCCCTCCCAATAAAAAATCCCAGCACGCTAAGCCCCAGGATCATCGGTTCAAAACCGCTGACGCCACCACCTGCAACCATCGCTACAGAAACCAGCAAAATGATCGCTGCACCAAAAATCTGCAGTCCGCCAATCGCTCGAACTGAAGCCTCCGCATTCATATGCTCCATCCGTATTCGCGCCGCATCCGTCATGCCTGACGCCTCACCAGCAGCAGTGAACTCAACCTGCGAAACGGCAAACGGATTCTCAGGTTCTTCTGAACTTCGTAACGTCACCTCAGGTTCGCTCATGCCACACCCCGCCTGCTGAAAAGACCAGGATCAAACCTTGCCACCTGAGGCAGAAATAGTGCTCGATCCACATCTGCCCCCCCCGGCAACACGCGCACAAACAGCCTCGTTCGGCCTGCCAGAATCACGACGCAAAAAGCACCGCTGCCTCAGCAGCAGGTTCCAGCACGCCCTGGTTTCACTGCTGATCCGCCTGCACCCTTTGGCCCTGCCCCTGAGCCACCCGAACCCCAGATTCTGCCCTCGGGCACTTCGTCCAGCGACATCCTAACAAAAACATGCTTTGAAAGCCCGTCAGCAAAGCTTCTGTCGAGCCAAACGGCATGGCTAATGTGATCCGCGAGCAGGCAGTCCCCCACCTCCCACACACAAAGACCTGTTCCGTAGCCCTGGCCTTTACCCAGGCAGCAACTGCACCCCAAGCCACCCCGGGACCATTCGCAACAACACAGGCACCCCGAACTCAGCAGGAACTTGTCCATTCCGGGGTTTCTGCAGCACAACCCATAGGAAACCAACACCTGCAACGCTGGTCACAACACTCCGAACGCAATTCAGTCGCACGACATCTGCAATCTCAGCTCAGTCCAAAACCCTCGAACGGCGGGCGGCATCGGAACCAGTTACGTGCCCCACAGGTGACCCCAAATTTGCACACAGGCGATAGCAGACCAGAAAACCCAAACGAAGAAACCCCGAAAAACACTGGGTTTTCGGGGTCTGAAGATGCGTTCGCAGGCTTAGCAATGGGTAAATGGGCGATGAGGGACTCGAACAGCCCCCTGAAAACACGGGAAAAAGCGGGGATTCTGAATCCTACGGACCCACAGACGGACCCAAACCACAGTCTGCGGACGTGGCAGCGCTGGCTGCAATTCTCGCGGCTCTCCCCCCGGATCGGTTGGCGGCAGTGCTCGGGCTGGTGGCTCAACCACAGGCCAGGCGATAGACTGGGCATACGGTGACGGATAGGCGCGGGGTAGCTTCCCGCGCTGAACGGGCTTTTCCTGAAGCTTTTCCGTCTGCCGTTTTCAGTCAGGAAACCGCGAATTCAGGAACGCGGCGATGGGTGATCCACAGCAAAGTACCTTTGATGACCAATTGTTGGAGCATCTGGCAAGGGCTGAGAATCCACAGAAGGCGTGGATTGACGACCGAGAAAAGATGTTTGGGGAACTACGGGAAGTTCAGGGCATACTGGATACCGTGGCTGTTTTGGATATCGACTCAAGCACAATTGACCAGCTAAAGCGGGGCTTCGAAAATTTGCAGGTCCTTTCGATGTTTGCCCATAATAGGCTTCAACAGAAGTGCAATGCAGAGACGGCGCAAGAGTGCCTTACCATAAACGAAGTAGCCGAAGCTTGCCGTGGCAAAATCACGGCCGTGGCTCGATCGCTGGGCTGGTCGATTTCCGACATTCAGACGTTGTTTGAACCGACCGGAAACTTCGCGTGGAACGCCCTCAAAGATGCGGCCGATGTGCGATCGATGAAGCAGCCACCTACAGGCCCGAACGCCCCGCAGCAGGGCCCTGCGGCGTTCACAGGAACAGACAGCCGGCAGCCGGTGGAGTGGTCAAACATACGATCCCCGCAGCAGTGGCGGGACTTGCGAACTGAAAAGGACCTTCCAGACGGAGAAACCTGGTGGAAGAACGAAAAGAAGCGGGACCCACAGGCATTCACTGGCACCAGAAGGCAGGTGAAGATCACTCGGGCAAAGGCTGAAGAATGGGGACTTGAACTTCCCGAATTCAAACCGCATAGCTGAAACGGCGCTGAAACGGCGCTCAAACGGCTTTAAGGGGCGTTCTTCAGCCCGATTCACAGCAAACTGTAGACGCTCACGGTTTCGCCCATATTCTGCCCACGTCCCCCGGTGCTGGGGTTCAGGTGGAATCAGATGCGAATCAGGAGCGAAGTATGGGCACAATCCAGACAGCAGAACAGCCGGTTCTGCTCACAAAGTCAGACGTGGGCTCACTGCTGCAGGTATCAACGCGGCAGGTGGAGAACTTAGTTCGAGCGGGCAGGATTCCTGCCCCTGTGTATCTCAGCAAACAGTCACCACGGTGGCGGCGGGATGAAGTTCTGGCGGCCCTCGGGGTATCTGCGGGAGTGCGGCCGTGAGATATCTCGATGCCGATCTGGCTGGGCGGCTGGATGTGCAGCCGGCGGATCTGCGGTGGGCTCTCGGGCTTCCAGCGGTTCAGGATGCAGACGCGAAGGCCCCGGATTCCTCAGTGGATCTGTGGGCAGACGATCGGGCGAACGCGGCCATGTGATGGGTTGGCTGCTGAATTGCAAAACCCGCAGCCGTTGGCGCGGCTGCGGGTTTCATTCGAACACTTGCGAGGTTGTGGAATTATGGTCGATCTTACTGGGCTTGCAATCCCCGAAAAGCTGAATCGGGATGATGTGAAGCGGGCTGCGGCCGGACACTGGCAGCGGATTCTTCAGGCGGCTGGACTGCGGCCGGAACAGTGCAACCCAAAGCATAAGGGCCCCTGCCCACAATGCGGCGGCCGGGATCGATTCAGCCCGTTGAATCACTTCGCAGAATCCGGCGGGCTGTGGTGTCGGCAGTGTCACCACGGTGAATCGATCCCCAAAGCGGGCGATGGATTCGCGGCGGTTCAATGGCTGCGCGAATGTGGGTTTCCGGAAGCCCTGGACTTCGTGGCGGTGGAGCTCGGGTTGCGGCCTGGTGTGCGGCCGCGATCTGCAGTGGCTTCATCAAAGCAATCGAAGCCCGATCGAATCTTCGACAGTATCAACGCAGCGGCAGCGGCAGCAGCA
>CAXBSH010000027.1:0-29458 GCA_963977705.1 uncultured Planctomycetaceae bacterium | reverse complement strand
GAGTGGTGTCATCCTGCAGACATTTCATTCAGTAGTAGGTGGTGGTGTGCCTGCCCCCCTCCCCCCCTGGACAAACGCACACAAAAAAAACGTCGCAAGCCAAATCGTCGTTCACCGGCGATTTCTGAAGGTTAGCCAGTTGCCCGAACTATCGGTAGCAGGGCTGGCGTTGGTTCGCGATGGTTTCCGCCCAAAGGTCTGCCATCCATGAGTCTTGCCGAACCTGAATTGGCTGAAGCAGCAGCCGAGGAAGTCGAAGATCAGCGAGCGTCGTCAGAACACGCGGTCTATGTCATTGATGATGATCTTGCAGTTCTGGAGTTCCTGCGACTGTCCCTTGATCTGGCCGGTTACCGGCCGCGGTGTTATCAGTCAGCCTCACTGTTTTTGCAGGAGGTGGTGGATCTGGTGCCGGGGGTTGTGATCAGTGATCAGGTGATGGCAGAGATGCCGGGGCTTGAGCTGCAGCGCAAGCTGGTTGAGTCCTTGCCTGCCTTCCGTTTTATTCTGATTTCCGGGTATCCGCGGACAAGTCTTGCTGTGGCTTCAATGCGACTGGGCGCGATCTCAGTGCTGGACAAACCGTTTGATCGCCGGGAGCTGCTGGAGGCCGTGGCCGAAGGTTTTCGGCAGTTGGAAATCTCGCGCGAGCAGAGTGCTGCCCTGCCTCCGGTGCTGCCAGACGGTCGCAGCTACCTGTCGCTGCTGTCGCGTCAGGAACTGAGTGTGATTCAGCTGGTGTACGAGGGAGCGACCAACAAGGCCATTTCCATTCAGATGGGGCTCAGCGTCAAGACTGTGGAAAAGCATCGTTCCCGTGCCATGCGGAAATTGCAGGTCAATTCCCTGGCAGGTCTGGTACGTCTGGTGCAGCGTGAGCAGGCCAGTCACCCGTCGGATCGTCGAATTCAGTGACGGTCAGCCGGTCTGCGGCAGGTCCAGCAGTCCGGTGAACCGCTGCAGGACAATCTGTTTCAGTGGTTCGAACTGAGTCTGATCCAGAGTTCCGCTGTCGACCAGTGAAACCGCCAGATCTCGTGTTTCCTGCAGCAGTGCGAGGTCGCGGACGGGGTCAGCGCAGCGCAGTGGCATGGCACCGCTTTGCCGCAGTCCGAGGATATCGCCGGGGCCGCGCAGTTCGGCATCCTTTTCGGCCAGTGTGAAGCCGTCTGTGGATTGCTCCATGGCTGTCAGTCGGGCGACCGAATCGGGAACTTCTGAATCGGAAAACAGGAAGCAGAATCCCTGATGACTGCCACGGCAGATTCGTCCACGAAGCTGATGCAGCTGGGCCAGCCCGAAGCGTTCAGCCTGCTGGATGATCATCAGTGTGGCATTCGGAATGTTGACTCCGACTTCAATCACCGTGGTGGTGACCAGTACATCACAGGTACGTTCGCGAAAACGATCCATGATGGCATGTCTGGTTTCTCGGTCCATCCGTCCATGCAGCAGTTCGATCCGCAATCCGGCCAGCTCGGTTGCCTGCAGAGTGCGGAAAACCGATTCAGCTGCGGCCTGATCGTCTTCGGCCTGTCCTTCGACTCGGGGGCAAACCACATAAGCCTGTCGTCCGGCAGCAACCTGCTGACGGACGAACAGCCAGACGCGTGATTGTTCCGGGGCGGAACTGATACGTGAAGTGATGACTTTCTGTCGTCCCGGGGGCAGATCTTTAATGACCGAGATATCGAGGTCGCCGAATTGTGTGAGGCAGAGGCTGCGCGGGATCGGCGTGGCTGTCATGATCAGCACGTGAGGACTGATCTGGCCCGTGGAAAAATGTGATCTCTGGCGGACACCGAAGCGGTGCTGTTCATCGATCACGGTCAGTGCCAGATTCTGGAAGCGGACGGATTCCTGAATCAGTGCCTGGGTCCCGATGATCAGACTGATTTCGCCGGAGGCGATTCCGTTGAGCAGTTCGCGGCGTCGGGCGGCCGGCAGGCCTCCCAGCAGCAGGCACCGCTGCACGCGACTGCCCTGCAGCAGTTCTTCGAGGGTATCCCAGTGTTGTGCGGCCAGCACTTCGGTGGGGGCCATCAGAGCGGCCTGGTGTCCGGCGGCGACAGCAAGCAGCAGGGCGTAGACAGCGATTGCTGTTTTGCCGGCGCCAACATCGGCCTGTAACAGTCGATGCATGGGTTCGGTCATCTGCAGATCCCTGCAGAGATCCTGAACTGCCTGATCCTGTCCGGCGGTGAAGCGGAAGCTGAACAACCGTCGGATGCGGGCATCAATTTTGGCTGTGACGGGCAGCGGGACGGCTTTCTGAGCGCGAGTCCGTCGGCGTCGCAGCGCCAGTCCGAGCTGGAATTCCAGCAGATCATCCAGCAGGACGCGACGTCTGGCGGCCTGCCATTGTTCGGGTGTGGTGGGGATGTGCAGTCCGCGGAAGGCTTCCGGCAGGGTTGGGATTCTGAGTTGTTCGCGGAGTGACTGAGGCAGCGGATCAGTTGCAAGTTCGGCGAACTGTTCGGCGGCGGTGCGAGTCATGCGGCGCATGGCATCCATCGAGATGCCTTCGGTCAGTGCGTATCTGGGCAGGACTCCAGCGCCCGCTTCCACTTCATCTTCGGGTGCCAGCAGGATGACGGATGGGTTGCTGAATTCCCAGCGACCCGCGCGACGCTGGGGCTTTCCCTGGAAGATCAGACGCTGTCCGTGGGTGTATTTTCGAAAGATCCATGGCTGGTTGAACCATGTTCCGCGGACGAAGTGACCTTCGCAGTTCAGCAGGACTCCGACCAGGGACCGACCACCGCGAAGTTCGCGAGCATCACGATCGACGACCACACCGTGGACCGCCTGCAGCTGATCGTCCTGCAGCTGTGGGACTGAGCGAATGCAGGAGAAGTCGTGAATTTCGTGAGGCACGTGCAGCAGCAGATCGCCGACTGTGTGGATGTTGAGATTTTTCAGGAGTATTGCGCGGTGTGGACCGACCCCGCGGAGGAACTGCACGGGTGTTTGCAGGCCCGTGATTTCCGGGGAAACGGGCAGCTGGGAATTGGGAACCTGTTCGGACATGTGCTGGCTGAGGTGCGGACCGGGAGAGCGGGATTGGTGGGAGGATTCTAGCGAAGAGTGGGGCGGTAGTCCGCTGTGGGACGTGGAAATTGCGGTGGGACAGTGAGTGGATGGAGAATTTTCGGGTCGTGAGGTGAGTATCAGTTTGGGAAACTGCGAATTCCGGGATTACTCCCGCAAAACCCGATCGCGCTTGTTTTTCGGGACCGGGATTGCAAGAATCTTGAGGTCCTGTTGGATTGATAAGGCCTCTCCCACCGGTCTGCACCTGCGGGCTTTGCCCTGCTGGTCTGTCTTGTGTCCGGTACACGAAACCATGTCGCTTACGATTTCAACATCTGTAATTGCCGTGCGAACAGACCGCGTTTTTCGCGATCTGCTGGCATCTGCTGTCGCTGCTCGTGCAGTGATCTGTGCGGCAGTAGCCTCTGACGTGGCCCTCAGCCTTTCCGCAGCAGCTGCGGGTGTGAAACGCGCGGCCGCATCCAAACGCTGGCCCATGCCACCTCGCTGACCGAACCACTGTACAGTTTTTCGTGTGATGTCAGCGAGTTCAGGTGGCAAGCCCGCTGCGCACCCCCAGCCGTCCGGGATTTCAGGCGGCAGATCAATTTCAGAAGTGAAACCAGGGTTTAGTTCGATGGAAGATATCCGCGGCAACCAGTACCCGGCACCCTACCGTCCTCCGTTCGGGGCTCCGGAAGCTCACGGGCTTTATGATCCTCAGTTCGAGCATGAGAACTGCGGTGTCGGCTTTGTGGCTCATATCAAGGGCCAGCGCAGCCATCAGATCATCGAGGATGCGGCGACGATCCTGCGAAATATGGACCATCGCGGGGCGTGTGGTTGTGAATCCAACACGGGTGACGGCGCGGGCATGCTGACTGCTCTGCCGCACACGTTCCTGCAGCGAGTAGCGCGCGAGCAGCTCGGGTTGACTCTGCCCCAGCCAGGACACTATGCGGCCGGGATTGTGTTTCTGCCGCAGGATCCGCAGCAGCGTGAAGAGTGTCGTGTGACGGTGCAGCAGCTCATCGCGCAGCAGGGACAGGTCTGTCTGGGCTGGCGTCCGCTGCCGGTGGACTTTGATGCGGCGGACATTGGCCAGTCTGCACGCGCCTGTGCTCCGGCCATGGAGATGCTGTTCATCGGAGCAGCTGAAGGTCTGGAGCAGGACGCGTTTGAGCGTCAGTTGTTCATCATTCGAAAGCTCAGCAGCCACCGACTGCGGAACAGTGCCATGTCGCAGGCACTGCTGTTTTATATCTGCTCCCTGTCCACCAAGCTGATCATCTACAAGGGGATGCTGACTTCGCACCAGGTGATGCCGTTTTTCCCGGACCTGCAGGCCGCCGATTTCGACAGTCATCTGGCCATGGTTCACTCGCGGTTCGCCACGAACACATTCCCCAGCTGGGACCGTGCTCAGCCGCTCCGCTTCATGGCTCACAACGGCGAAATCAATACCGTCAAGGGAAATTCCAACTGGATGTTTGCTCGCCAGGGTCTGATGCAGAGCGACCTGTTCGGCGAGGACATACGCAAGCTGTTTCCGATCATCGAACCTCACACGTCCGACTCCGGCTGCTTCGACAATGCGCTCGAAATGCTGTACCACTCCGGCCGCAAGCTGCAGGAGGTGGTCATGATGATGGTGCCGGAAGCATGGCAGAACCATCAGACCATGCCGGAACCGCGACGTGCCTTCTACGAATATTATTCGGCCGTTCAGGAACCGTGGGACGGGCCAGCTTCGATTTCCTTCACCGACGGCCGCTACATCGGTGCGACTCTGGACCGTAACGGGCTGCGTCCCAGTCGCTATTACGTGACCAACGATGATCGCGTGCTGATGGCCAGTGAAGTGGGTGTTCTGCAGATTGATCCGGCCAATGTGCGATTGAAGGGGCGTCTGCAGCCCGGTCGTATGTTCCTCGTGGATTTCGAGCAGGGGCGGATTATTGAGGACGAAGAGCTGAAGGCGGATATGGCCGAGCGTCGCCCGTTTCAGCAGTGGGTGGGTGAGCAGCGGATTCGCCTTGAAGAACTGCCCCGCAGAACTCCGCCCGAACGACTGACCGGCCAGGAACTGATCAGTCGCATGCAGGCCTTCGGCTATACCGCTGAAACGATGAACTTCATGCTGCTGCCGCTGATCAAGGCCGATAAGGACCCGATCGGATCGATGGGCAACGATGCGGCGCTGGCCTGTCTCAGCGACCAGCCACGCATGTTGTACGATTACTTCCACCAGATCTTTGCACAGGTCACCAACCCGCCGATCGATTCGATCCGCGAAGAAGTGATTATGTCGCTGGAATGTTATATCGGACCGGAAGCGAATCTGCTGTCACCGACAGCAGAAAGCTGTCACCGGCTGCTGGTACCGCATCCGATTCTGACCAATCATCAGATGGCCAATCTGAAGGGCATCAATTACCGCGGCTGGAAGGCGCGAGTGATTGACGTGACGTACCCGGTTGAAGAGGGCACGGCCGGTCTTCGTCCGGCTCTTGATCGCATCTGCGCAGAAGCTCGCGATGCCATCCGCGAAGGATACAGTCTGATCGTGCTGTCGGATCGGCGAGTCAGTGCGGAACGCGTTCCCGTTAGTTCGCTGCTGGCGACCGGCACCGTACATCATCACCTTGTACGGCATGAGGAACGAGCGAGGGTCGGGTTGCTGGTGGAATCCGGTGAGGCTCGTGAAGTGCACCATTTCTGTCTGCTGATTGGTTTCGGGGCTGATGCGGTGAATCCGTATCTGGCCCTGTACGCCCTGCGGCATGCTCGTCTTGAGGGCAAGCTTTCGGATGACTGGGATGATGATCGGATTGTGCACGCCTACCGGTCCGGAGTGGCTCATGGGATGCTGAAAGTGATGGCCAAAATGGGCATCTCGACGCTGCAGAGCTACAAAGGTGCGCAGATCTTTGAGGCGCTTGGAATTGGTAAGGAAGTGATTGACCTGTGCTTCGCAGGAACTCCCAGCCGCATCGGTGGTGTGGGGTTTGATGTGCTGGCCGAGGAGTCACTGCTGCGTCATCATGTGGGGTTCCCGGAGAATCCGGACAGCATTACGGCCGATCTGCCGAATCCCGGTCTGTATTCCTACCGTCGTCGTGGCGAACAGCACGCGTGGAATCCGCACACAATTGGGCGGCTGCAGCAGGCAGCGCGGCAGGGTGACAAGTCCGCCTATCGCGACTTTTCTGCTCTGGTCAATAAAGAGACGACTCGAGCCTGTCATCTGCGAGGTCTGTTGAAGTTCCGTCAGGGCAACCCGATTCCGCTCAGCGAAGTGGAATCGGCGGCTGAAATCGTCAAGCGATTCTGTACTGGGGCTATGAGTTTCGGTTCGATTTCGGCGGATTCCCATGAGTCGCTGGCAATTGCCATGAACCGGCTTGGTGGAAAAAGCAATACGGGTGAAGGTGGCGAGCGATACGACCGTTTTCAGCCGATGGAGAATGGTGATTCGCGGCGTTCGGCGATCAAGCAGGTGGCATCCGGGCGTTTCGGCGTGACGTCGTGGTATCTGACGAATGCTGATGAGCTGCAGATCAAGATTGCTCAGGGTGCAAAGCCGGGCGAGGGTGGTGAGTTGCCCGGTCACAAGGTGGACAAAGTGATTGCGTCCACGCGACTGTCAACACCGGGGGTCGGTCTGATCAGTCCGCCACCGCACCACGATATTTATTCGATTGAGGACCTGGCACAGCTGATCTTTGACCTGAAGAACGCCAACCGGCGTGCTCGCGTCAGCGTCAAGCTGGTGTCAGAGGTGGGTGTTGGGACGATTGCTGCCGGCGTGGCCAAGGGGCATGCCGACAACATTCTGATTTCGGGGTTCGAAGGTGGTACTGGTGCGTCGCCGCTGACCAGTATCAAGCATGCCGGACTGCCGTGGGAACTGGGACTTGCAGAAACGCACCAGACGCTGGTGATGAACGATCTGCGCAGTCGTGTTAGACTGCAGACGGACGGCCAGCTGAAGACCGGGCGGGACGTGGCAATTGCCGCTCTGCTGGGTGCGGAAGAGTTTGGTTTCGCAACGGCGCCGCTGATTACTCTGGGCTGTATCATGATGCGCAAGTGCCATCTCAATACGTGTCCGGTGGGAATTGCAACGCAGGATCCCGTGCTGCGAAAGAAGTTCCAGGGCAAGCCAGAGCATGTCGTGAACTATCTGTTCATGGTGGCCGAGGAGACTCGGGAAATCATGGCAGAGCTGGGTTTCCGAACGATCAATGAAATGGTGGGTCGGGTTGATCTGCTGGAACTGGATGAGAGTGTGACGCACTGGAAGGCCAGACACCTCGATCTGACTCCCGTACTGACTCCGGCTCGCAAGCCGCACCCGGCAGTGCAGACGTACTGCACCATCGATCAGGATCATGCCTTAAGTGGTGTCCGCGATATGGATCTGCTGGAATCCAGTCGTCCGGCACTTGAGCAGCGGAAGCCGGTTCGAATCGATACGACGATTCGGAATACTGACCGGGCTTTCGGTACGATCCTCAGCAACGAAGTCAGTCGAGCGGCGGGTGCTGATGGTCTGCCGGCCGACACGATTCATGTGCGAGCGGTTGGTTCGGCTGGTCAGAGTGTGGGAGCGTGGCTGGCCCACGGTGTCACACTGGAAATTGAAGGTGATGCCAACGACTACGCGGGCAAGGGGTTGTCCGGTGGTCGGCTGATCATTTATCCGCCGAAGCAGTCTGGTTTTGCAGCTGAGAAGAACGTGCTGATTGGCAACGTGGCGCTCTATGGTGCCACGTCCGGTGAAGCATATTTCCGGGGTGTGGCAGCAGAGCGATTCTGTGTGCGGAATTCCGGCGCGACTGCTGTGATTGAAGGTGTGGGTGATCATGGTCTGGAGTATATGACGGGTGGCCGAGCGGTTGTGCTGGGGCCGACGGGCCGCAATTTTGCGGCCGGTATGTCAGGTGGTGTGGCCTGGGTTTATGACCCGCACGATCGATTCCTGACCAACTGCAACCTTGAGATGGTGGAACTGGAGCGAGTGACTGATGAGGCGGACGAAGCCGAGCTGCGGACGCTGATTGAGAATCACTTCCGTTACACCGGTTCGACCGTTGCTCGTCAGATTCTGGACACGTGGAACCGATCGCTGCCAATGTTCCAGCGAGTGATGCCGACGGACTATCGTCGGGCCTTGCAGGAAATGGCCGCAGCGGGCGCCGCGAAGGGCTGAAGCGGAGAGCGTCAGGCAACTGAAGCACAGGGAAGTGTGAGGGCACACCTTCCTGCAACCTGGGAGGGCGCCTTCCCGATGCGGGCGCGTTCGTGCAACTTGCGGGCGCCTTCGTGCCCTATGGGAGGGCGAGGCTCCCGCCGAGCCGCGCGTTCCCTTTTGTGTTCCCGTGTCGTTCGGCTCAGCAGGAGCTTCGCCCTCCCGAGGGGGAGCCAGCCAGAAGCACGTCCTTCCCGAAGGGGCGCTTTGCCGCAACTTGTCAGGATAGCGTTGCTGTCGTGTTTGTGTTGTTCCGTCTTTTACGGCAGCTGCAATCGTGCACGTTCAATGGATTCCAGCACCGCGTCGACGTGCTGTGTCTCTGTGAAGGGGCTCATGATGCAGGACTTCAGGGCCACCACAGGTTCGCCGTAGTCTGTGACGCGGAAGCGATCGGTCATTGACAGAACGACACCGTCTCCCTGCAGGGATTCGGTATGCAGCAGGTGATACAGGCGGCGATTGTATTCGTTGTGACTGTGCAGCTGTGCTGCGTGATCAGCTCGGGATTGTTCCAGCAGCGGCATCACGCGGCTATCGACGCCCGGCGGGTACACGCGGAACAGTGTCACTGTGCCGAAGTTTTCCGGATTCATGACGGACACGGCAGAGTGATCTATGAGCTGATTGCGGAGTAATTGGGCCATGGTGACAAGGTGACCAAGCAGGCAGCGAAGACCGGCTCGACCGAACATTCGGAGGGCTCCGAGTGCGGCCATGGGGCCGCTTCCGGATCGGCTGGTTTCCAGCGTGAATCGACCGGGATTGTAGTGGCCCGACTGAAACAGATAGGGAGTGGCTGCGGGATCGCGAGTGATCAGCCGGAGATCCTCAGCCGAGGTGCAGATAAACGCACTGCTGATGTAGGGGGCGAAGCCGGTTTTGTGATAGTCGACACCGATGGAGTCTGCAAGTGGCAGTTGCTGGATACGACGCATGGTGTTTTCCATCAGTCGCAGTGTCTGTTCGGGGAACTGTTGCAGATTGGTGGTAAAGTCATAGTCCCGGAAGACGCTCCATGCCCAGCCGATTACGGCATCGGCATGCAGGTGTGGCAGATAGTCGAGGCAGAATTCGTGAGCCAGCTGATCGCGAAGTTCACGAATCTGTTGCAGGTTATCGAGGCCGAAGGCATCGGTGGTTCCCATTGTGGCCACAATTGCGGCGATGTGCCGACCGTCTCGCAGCAGTCTGCGGAGTTCTGATTCCAGCAGACAGGTGCGAATTTCGTTATTGGGAGCTGTCGGGATCACGACCACATTGTCCAGTCCGATTCCCAGCCACGCGGCGGCTGTGCTGACGGCGTAGTGAGCCTGGTCAGAACAGACGACGACGGGGGGCTGGCCGGTGAGACCAGTGTGCAGGGCCTGTGGGAGGGCCTTACCGATTCCCAGTCGCAGGGCGTAGAGCAGAGTTCCGGAGCCACCGAAGGTGAATGCTCCGCTTGCTTGCTGTGGATCGCAGCCCAGCAGCTCTGCCGTCATGCTGATAACTTCTGCTTCGGCCAGTGCTGCACCTCGACCTGAGGCTTCGCTGCAGAGGTTGGGATTGCAGATGGCTGGCAGCAGTGTCCCCAGAATACCCGGGATACAGGATGGGGGCTGGACATTGATCTGAGTTCGTGGATGGCCGTAGAGGAACAGTCCGGAGAGGTGGTCGACGAGTTCGTGGCAGACCGTTTCGACATTCAGCGGGGCTTCCTGCAGTCTGCAGTGCACCGCCTGTGCGAAGTCGATGGCGCGAGGTTCGCCAAGGATCGGGAGTTGTGACTTCAGGGATTCAACTTTGTCGACAGCCTGCAGGATAGCCTGCACGAACCGAGCTTGGTGTTCGTGGTCAGAGACGGGGTGCGGAAAGGCCGTGCGAAGCTGTTCCAGCGTTTCGCGATAACTGTTCATGGTGTTCTGTAACTGGCGTGTCGCAGATGCGGATCTGAAAATGCAGCCCTGGGCAGCGGGCATGGCGCTTCCTTTACGGGCGGTGCCTGCGTAGGATCTGGAATTCCACAACGAATTCCAGTGTGATTGCAGTGAAAGTGTGCATGAACGGCGAATCGGACGTATTTCGGCTGGGCAGAAACATTGTGCTGTTCCCTGTTGTCCATGGCAGTGGTGACAGTGCGGTGGAGGTGCGGCGGCTGATGCTGAATCAGCGTTTTGACTGTCTGGCGGTGCCTCTGCCACCATCATTTCAGGGGGACGTTGAGCAGGCGGTTGAGGGTTTGCCGCGGATTTCCGTGGTGCTGCAGCGTCAGCCGCAGACGGATTTCACCGACAGCGATTCTGACGAACCATCGCAGACGGCCAGTTATGTACCGATTGATCCCTGTCAGCCGGTGATTTCTGCGATTCGGATTGCGATGCAGGAGCGGATATCGCGGGCGTTTATTGACATCGAGTCAGACGACTATCTGCCGCGGTCGGCCGTATTACCGGATCCGTGGGCCTTAAAGCGGGTTTCTCCCGAGCGATTTGCTGCTGCGGTGCTGCCGTCTCTCAGACGTCCTGAGGCGGAGTCTGACTGGGCGCAGCTGCGCTGGATGGCAGGGCGGCTGCAGCAGCTGTCGCAGCAGTATTCAAAAGTGCTGTGTCTGTGCAGTCTGCCGGACTGGCCGTGGTTGCGAGCGGCGTTTGCGGAAGGTCTGCATGACCTGCAGCAGCCGGACTGGTCTGAAACGCAGCCGCAGACATTTGCTGTCGCCAGTCGTTCAATGATTTTTATGCTGGGCGAACTGCCGTATATCACTGGCATGTACGAACAGGCTCGTGCTGAACTGGATGATGACGAGAATCTGTCGATAGATGGTGTGAAGTCGCTGCTGCTGGAGGCGCGGGACGCCTATCGAAAGGAATTCGGCACGCGAGCTCGACGAATCACTCCCAGCCTGATGTCCAGAACCCTCAAGTACGCTCGCAATCTGTCGTTGCTGGAACGCAGGTTTGCTCCCGATCTGTATACGCTTGTCATTGCTTCGAAGCAGACGGCCGGGGATCAGTTTGCGGTGCACGTCGCTGAAACGGCTCGGAAATATCCGTGGGGACAGGCAGACTCGCAGCCCACTATTCGATTTGGTGTGGATCGAGTGATGCTGCCGGACGGTACGGCTCTGCGTCCGCTCAATCGCCTGCCCGGAGTACCGATCACATGGCGCAGCTGCCAGCTGAATACTCGCCCTGATCTGCGGACAAAATTCCAGTGGCAACGCTCGTGGAATCCCTATGGTCAGTGCAGCTGGCCGCCGGAAGATGAATCGATCGAACGATTCAGGACGCATGTCAAGGACGTTGCGCTCGATCTGATCGGCAATGATCTGGCTCGCACCGAAAAATTCTCGGCCAGCATGAAGGATGGTCTGGACATTCGCGAGACGCTGCGGAACTGGCACACCGGAGATTTGTATGTTCGTGTATTTCCGCCGGCGCGAGGTCGCATTGACTGTGTGATCATGCTGTTCGACAGCCCGGCGGATCCGCGACAGTATCCGTGGCGCATCACGTGGCATGCCGAGCATCAGGACGAATCGACGCTGTCGTTATTTGCCACAAATTTCCTGTCGGAGATGGTGGGTCCCGGGATTGCTGTGTCGCGATATGGCGGGGCCATGTTTTTGTTTCCACCGCGTCCGGTGCGGGATATCTGGCATGATCCGCAGTTCAACTTCGCGGATACTCTGGAGGAGCGTTTGCTGGCTGCGGCGCTGCATTATTCACGTGAGAAGCACGTGGCCCTGCTCAGCCATGCGCCTCCGGGGGCCGGCTGGCGTCGACTGGCAGCTCGTTATCGCAAAAAAATCGTGCATGTGCCGCTGGCAAAATTCGGCGCGGAAACCATCGAAAAACTCAGGATTTTCCATGTTCTGAACGGACAGGAAGTGCGCAGTTATGCGGCCCACTTCATCCGCCGTCCCTGACGTGAACTTTGCGTAAAAATCCCCGAATTTGCCTTAAATCTGTCGCCTGAACCTGCAAGAATGACGTTTTGGCAAACCGTAAATCCGACAGCGTCTGAACCATGAAACATTTGACCTCGTTGCTTGATCTGACTCCGGACGAACTCCAGCAGGTTCTGAATCGTGCGCAGGAACTGAAACAGGAACTGCGCCGTGGCCATCGACCGCAGCTGTTTCCCGGACATGTGCTGGTTCAGCTGTTTGAAAAACCGTCGCTCAGAACTCGTAACAGTTTCGAAGCAGCGATGATTCATCTGGGCGGTGCCGGAATTTTTCAGACGACGGCGGAAGCCGGACTGAACGGTCGCGAAAGTCTCGCAGATGTGGCTCGCGTCATCAGTTCGTTCGCTGACATCATCACCATGCGAACGTTTTCGCAGCAGCTGATCGAAGATTTCGCTGCCTATTCGTCCTGTCCGGTAATCAATGGTCTTTCAGATGATCGCCATCCCTGCCAGGCGCTGACGGACCTGCTGACAATTCGCGAACATTGTGGTCGACTGCAGGGTCTGCACCTCGTCTTCGTCGGCGACGGCAACAACGTATCCATGTCGCTGGCACTGGCTGCCGCCATGACCGGAATGCGTCTGACACTGGCAGCTCCGGCCGGCTTCGAGTTCACATCGCAGTTCATGTCGCTGCTGACTCAGCGTTACCCACAGCATCAGACGGCCGTAGTCCACGACCCGCTGCAGGCTGTTCGGACAGCCGATATCATTTACACCGATGTCTGGGCCAGTATGGGTCAGGAGTCTGATGCAGAGCGACGTCGTCAGGCGTTTGTCGGATATCAGGTGAATGGAACATTGATGCAGGCAGCACCCGCGTCCGCACTGTTCATGCATGACCTGCCTGCCAAACGCGGTCTGGAAGTTACCGATGAGGTAATGGACAGTCCTCGCAGTATCGTCTTCGATCAGGCCGAAAACCGACTGCATCTTGCCAAGGGGCTGTTCGCATGGCTCCTTGATCATTCCCGGTGACGCCATGGAACTGCGGCAGTTCGCAGAACAGGTTCTGCTGTCGACGGATCTGACGCTTAAGCTGACTCGACCCAGTGAACCGCTGACCGACTGTGTTCCGGGGCCTGCGTTACGAGTGTTGCTGCCGGGACGGCCTGCCCAGCTGCAGTTCGCTGAAAAGCGGACCGCCCCCGCTATGCCTCGCGGAAACGCCTTTCAGGATCCTCTGCGTCGCGCCGTGGCACACCACATCATGGCCAACCACGAACTGCAGGCTCTGGAAGTGATGGCGATGGTGTTACTGGCATTTCCAGAGGCCCCGGCCGATTTTCGTGCTGGCCTCGCCCGGATCATGTTCGATGAACAGCGACACACTCGACTGCACGCTCAACGCTGCAGCGAGCTGGGGCTCAGCTTCGGCAGTCGACCGGTCAATGCGTGGATCTGGCAGAAGGCGCTGCTGTATGCGACACCACTGCAGTACGTCGCCGGACTGCCCCTTGTGTTTGAAGGTGCCAATCTGGATCACACAGTGGAATTTGAGCAGTGTTTCAAGGCCGTCGGTGATCGTCGCAGTGCCGCCATCATGCGGGCCATCCATCGCGATGAAATCCGGCACGTCGAATTTGGACTGACATGGCTGCGGCAGTGGAAACAGCCGGGTGAGACTGACTGGGATGCATGGGTGCAGGCTCTGCACTGGCCGATTCGGCCCTCCAAAGCCCGCGGTCAGCTGTTTCAGACTGAGGCTCGTCGTGAAGCCGGACTGACGGAGGACTTCATCCGACGGCTGGTCGATTACACGGAAGATCCCGAGACGGCATCCACTCGATCAGAATGAGCAGAGAAGATCAGGCCGGCAGGTACTGCCGGCCATAACTGCAGATCCTGTTCTGAATACTGTGAGATGGCACAGGGCAATGCAGACAGACCTTGCTCGCCCGCAGCAGACACCTGCGAAGCCAGCAGAACACTGCCGGGCTGTGCCCGACTGTAAACGCTGTCCGATTTGATCAGTGTTGAGACCGGTTGTTCCTGAGCAGCGGACCAGCTGAGCTGCAGCAATTCAGTGGCTGTCAATTCCCGCAGCTGTTGCAGTGTGCGGCAACGCGCCGGGGCCGCCAGCAGATGCCATTCACCATCACTGGTACCAATTGCCACGCACGGCTGGTCGGCATTCAGCCCCGCCAGTTCAAGGGCATCCACCAGCGCGAAGGATTCATTGCCAACGAACTGACACAGCAGTCCCGGTATCTGCTGGGCTGCCGTACGCAGCTGATGACCGGTAAAGACCGGCCCGTCAATGCGATGGATGCGGGGCAGAAACTGCAGCTGCAGATTTTCCACCGCCAGCAGGCAGGCCAGTCTGCGAGCGGCTGGGAATTCAACTCCACCGGCCTCACCCGAGTCCCGCAGGGTCTGCAGCAGTTCTGCGGAAGCCTGCAGCGCGGCTGCACCGTCGAACAGCGACAACTGCAGGTCGTCAATTCTCTGAGAGATTGCAGTGATGGCCGCTGGAGCTGTGACGGTCCAAAGGCGATGACGCGTGCCGCAGTCAAGGATGCATTCCGTCGGCGTCAGCGGCCGAACCACTCGCTGCAACAGCTCTTCAAGGGATTCATCAGCAGCTGAACTGTCTTCAGCGAACAGACAGACCGGCGCAAAATCTGCTCGACACACAGTCTGCATCTGCAGCAACCGCGCGATGTCCGTTGCGGATGACGGCTGAGCTGCGGCTGGTTTGCGACCGCGCTCCGGAGTCTCATCAAGTGGCAGCAGTCCCAGCAGTCCCCAACGCTCGGCTGGACCGGAATCCGTCGCCGAAATAGTCTGCAGGATGTACCACGCGGCCGCATGATCGCGAACCAGAATTCCTTCGCGACGCCACAGACGGAAAAAGTCGTCAGCACGTCGAGCGGCAGCGAGGGGACCAGCGTCCTCCGGCTCTGTACGATTGTGTGTCAGACGTACGGTATTACAGGGGTGCAGACGATACAGTTCGCGCTGCTGATCGGCAGTTACGACACTGCCCGCAGGTACAATCACATCAGAGAGGGCACCGACCTGAGACAGATCAAAACGCCAGCCACAGAAAGGCAGAAACTGCACCACAGGGAAACCGATCAGGATTCAAGAATACCGAATTGCTGCAGACGCTGACGACATTCGTCACGCTCACGACTGCGGCTTAAACCCTGCCATGCGGGGTCCTGAGCAGCCATGAAGGCGGCTTCGGAATAGGGCGGAGCAGCATTCTGACGCGAGGCCTCCGCCATCAGACGCTGAATCACGCCAATATCAAGGCGTGTCAGTGTGGCCGAATTCATGCGATAGTCGACGAACGCTTCCCAGACCATCGGAAACAAGGGTGCCACAATCTGCTGCCCAATCGCTGTGGCGTACTGGCGAATCTCCAGCTGGGCGTGACTATCCATTCGCAGAGCCAGGAAGTGCAGCAGGTTGTGCAGGTCAATCTTCCAGTAGGCTTCTGTGTAGGTTGACAGGGGCAGATCCTTGCGCGCCTGTTCACGGGCCACACCCGATTCAATACGACTTTGGTACACACCCCGCAGCTGATCCTGCAGTTGTTTCTCTTCTGCTGTCAGACGCTGACCCAGATCGGACGGTAATGGAGCACCACTGCCCTGTCGATTGGTCTCGGCCTGAGTCCGCCATTCTTCAGACGAAGTTGTCTGGGCGGCATCAATCGCCAGTGAATAGCGAGTGCTGTATTCGTTGATGTTGGCCGTGCGATGACGCACCCACTGACGCCAGCAGTCCATCGGCACGCGGACCAGAAACTTGATTTCTGCCATCTCAAAGGGAGTTGTATGGCGATGACGCAGCAGATAACGAATCAATGTCCGATCGTCACTGACCTTGCGAGTTCCTTCACCATAGCTGACTCGAGCTGCCTGCACGACACTGCTGTCGTCTCCCATGACGTCCACGAGACAGACAAAGCCATCATCGAGCACTGGGAATTTCTGCCAGCGCAGGGCGTTGACCTGCTGCAGACGCTGTTCAGAAGTCTGACGGGAATCAACGGGGGAGTCGTTTGCGGACATCGAATCAGGTTCAGAGAGGAAAAGCACGAACGGAAAGCCGGAAATCCGGCAGACTGCAGGACCACGGCCCCGTATTGTGAAGTTTTACCGTGGAATTAGCAAGCAGCCACGGAAATCCGATCGCACTTCTATACCGGTTACGAAAGTCGCAGCAGGCACATTTCCACGTTCAGACCCGGGCCGAAACCCAGCAATACACAGGGGCCACGCGAATTCCTCCGCAGTTGCTCCTGAAGAATGAACAGGACCGTCGGAGAACTCATGTTGCCGCACCGCTGCAGAATCCCCAGCGAAGGTTCCATCTGCTCGTCCGTCAGGTTGATCGCTTCTGCTGCAGCCGCCAGAATTCGCGGGCCACCCGGATGAATACCCCACGCCGCCACATCCGTTGTCCGCAGGCCGTGGCGCCCAAGGAATTCCCCCAGCACTCGCGGCAGATACTCCGTAATCACTCGCGGCACTTCCGGCGAAAGTGTCATTTCGAAGCCCGCATTGCGGATGTTCCATGTCATCATGTCCCGCGTTCCCGGAATCACCTGAGATGCACTGCCCGCCACAAAGTTTCGGCCCGGTGACTGCCCGCTGGGCACAGGATCCGCGGCGGTTGCCGCCCGGCCCACGACCGCTGCAGCGCCATCGGCGAATAAGGAGTTGGCAACAATCTTCTGTGGATCCCAGCCGTACTGATGGTGCAGAGTGCAGAGTTCAAGTGCACACACAAGGATCACGGCATGCGGATCAGCGGCCGCAAAAGCATGCGCCACACGCAGCCCGTTCAGAGCGCCATGACATCCCATGAATCCCACATGAGTTCGGGCGACGGAGTCTGCCAGCCCCAGCTGTTCAATCAGCAGCAGGTCAAAACCGGGCGCACTGAACCCACTGCAGGAAACCGTTACAAGGTGCGTAATCTCAGCAGGGCTGATTCCCGACTGTTCAATGGCCGCTGCTGCAGCACGAGCAGCCAGTGGGGGCGCTTCAATTTCATACCGCTGCATGCGTTCAGCCGTCGATGGCCCGCGGTCACTGGCATCGGCGGCAAATCGATAGAATCGCTCGGCTGTGGCCTCGCCTTCAGAAGACGATTCCAGCAGTACACTGTGCCTCTGACGCACCCCTGCTCGCCGATACAGCGCCTGGATCAGTGCCGGCAGATTCCGCTGCTCGTCAGAATCCGTTTTCACACAGGAGGCCGCAAAAACGGATGCCGCCTGCTGTGAGATATTGTGGACGGGCAACGCTGTTCCCAGCCCAAGAATTTCCAGTGCGGTCATCGGCTGCTTTCCAGAGAAATTGGTATCCGGTTCACTCGACGGACCAGCATGCCGGCAACAGCTGGCAGCAGTGCTGCGGCTGCAACCGTCAGTTGCAGGACACGCGGTCGGCTGAGAATCCACGAGAGTGTTCGACAGACGGTCTGTTCGCTGACAACGGCAGATCGCAGTTGCCGCTCATACTGCCGCTCGAGGGCTGTTGTCCAGCCGGCCCTGATCCCGCTGCTGGCCAGCGGAGCTGCCAGCGTCGCGGCTGTCAGTCCCCACGCCATACCCTCACCCGTGAAGGGTTCCACATAGCCGGCTGCATCTCCCAGCAGCAGCAGTCGCGGCCCGCTGATACGCAGTGATCGGCGAGTCAGCGGGACAGTCCCACGCAGCGACACCGTTTCCAGTTCCTGCGGCACCGGCACACCAGAGTCTCGAAAGATCTGCTGCAGACACTGCCGCGGACCACCAGCAGACTGAATTGCTGCCGCATCCACGGCCGCCGCCAGATTCACACTGCCGTCTTCTGTTCGCACTGCACCACAGTAACCACCCGTCGCTGCTACCATCAGGATTTCACCGGATGCCAGCCAGTTCGCTGATTCGGCCGTTGTGAGTACGGCGCCCAGACCAATTCGAGCATCTGCTCGCGGATCTGAACGGAAGCCCGGCAGACTGGCTACGGATGGATGCCCCAGCCCGTCACACACAAGTACAACCTTTGCAGCGATCACCCGGCTGCCTGCCGAGCTGTCGAGACGAATGCGGCGGACTGCCGGCAACTGATGCCGCGCCGCCACCTCACTGTCACAGTCTTCCGGCAGAACCTCGGCCGGGCAGTCATCGACAAATTGTACGCCGGCAGCAGCGGCTGTTTCGGCCAGCCACTGATCCATGGCTCGTCGTGAGATGGCCAGCCCGCCGGGCATGGATATCGACAGTCTTCGACCACTGGAATGCAGACTCAGTCGATCGGTCGGACAGGCGCGCAGTGACCGCAGCCCCTGCAGCAGGCCCGCACGATCCAGCAGCTGCTGAGCCCGTTGATTCAGACAACAGCCACAGACTTTGGCACGCGGAAATCGCTGCCGCTCCACCTGCAGGACCCGATGACCGGCTCGGGCCAGCAACAATGCCGCCAGGCTGCCGGATGGGCCAGCACCAATCACCACGGCGTCATAGGTTTCGCCGCTGGCGGCCGAGTTGCAGGCATCGTCAGGCATCGGCTGTTGTCCCGTCTGCCTGCCATGTCAGCAGGAATCGCTGGGGCCAGTGATGCTGCAGTCTTGCAGATGACAGACCAGCCTGTCGGGCCAGCTGCAGGATTTCTGTGTCACTGAAGGCGCCCTCCACCGAGACCGGACCATCAAAATGCACGATCGGACTGCGACTGAGCAGTCGACATCCGGTCCACGCAAGAAAATAGCCCAGCCGGGTGCGGCGCAGATCGTCAATCACAACTCGCTTGCCTGCCGCCGTTGCCATACGCTGCAGCACGCGGACAACCTCAGGTGCTTCCAGATGATGCAGGAACAGACTGTTCATGACCACGTCGTACCGAGGCAATGGGAAGGCATCCTGCAGTACATCGCACTGATGAAAACTCAGTCCGTCAATGGCGGCTGCGGCGGCCTGCTGTGTGGCAGCTGCAACCGCCGTGGAACTGATATCAACACCGTGGATCAGAAATCGGCAGTTGAACTGCTTTAGTCGACGTGCCAGCCAGAGCGCCATGTCACCACTGCCGCAGGCCAGATCAAGAATTGTCAGTGGCTGCCCTGCTGAATCAGATTTCAGCAGATCCCGGATTCCTGTCCAGACAGCTGCTCCCGTGCGACTCCAGCGATTGATTCGTCGGAGCCCCGCCAGAGCCTGATCGTGCAGGGACTTCTGGATCGCCGGATTGTCCATCAGCTCGGCCTGCCGACGACGATGTTGCAGACTGTTGGAAAAGGTACGAAGCAAGGGGCCCGTCCTGCAGATCGTGCTGACAGAAAAGTTGAAACGCTGCTGTGCATCAGCGAATCTTTGCAGATTTCGTGAAAGTGGGCAGCAGCAGAATTCAGGGGGGGGTTATCTGCCGAATCGGGGAAATAAACCAGTCTTTAGCGTCCTGGTCTATCACGGATCTGCTGCTGTTCGCAGAATTCTCGTGGCTGAATGTGCCGTCTGCAGTAAAGCCTGTGCAGGAGTGATGTGATGACTGTTCGGTTACAGAAACCTCGGGTTCTGATATTAACGCTGCTGTTGTTGTTATCGAGTCAGCCTTTGGGGGCCTTCCAGAGTTCCGTTGAGTCCGGTTCCGATGAGCAGGGCAATGTGGATCTGCAGGCCAGTCGCGTGTACGTGTTCGTCGGTAAAACCGGTCTGGGACATGATCATGGCGTGGAAGGTCGGTTGAAAAGTGGTCAGCTGACCCTGAACGCGGACACTGCTGCCGGGCGTCTCGAATTCAACATGCAGTCATTTGATGCCGATACGGACGCAGCTCGTCGTTATGTGGGTTTGAAGGGCTCCACCGATGCCGGAACTCGCAGGCAGGTCAACGACAACATGAAGGGTGCAGACATCCTGAATGTGCAGCGATTTCCGACGGCAGTGTTTGAGATTACGTCGTCAAAGCCGGTCGCTCAGCAGAAGGCGGGTGCTCAGGCATTGCCGCAGTATGAACTGTCGGGGAAATTCACGCTGCACGGACGGACTCAGCCCTTGCGGATTCGAGTGACTGCTGAAGAGCAGAATGGTCGTACTCATCTGCGTGGTTCCTTCACCATTCTGCAGACAACTTATGGGATTCGGCCCTATTCGAAGGCGTTTGGTGCGGTTGGTGTAGCCGATCGACTGACGATTCATGGGGATGTCTGGCTGAACGCCGCAGCGCCCGCAGCGGCGGCTGATCGCTGACATGTGCCCTGTGTTTTTTTCGAACGGAATGAGGGTATGATTTCCTGCCCGGACGTGCGTAAAGACGTCATTCGTCAGCACTACAATATTTCGACGCTGTTTTACTGGCTGCTGTGGGGACGGCATATTCACCATGGCTACTGGGAGGCCAACGAGCGTCCGCAGGCAGCAGCACAGCAGCTGACAGATCGCCTCGCAGCGGCGGCCGGGATCCGAGGTGGTGAACGGGTGGCCGATATTGGCTGCGGCATGGGTGGTTCCTCAGTGCACCTTGCGAAGCAGTTTGGCTGTTCCGTGACCGGAGTTACTCTCAGTCCCTTCCAGCGCCGCTGGGCGTCCTGTGCGGCACGACTGGGTGGCGTTTCAGGCCGGGCACAGTTTCTGTGTCAGGACGCTGAGACGACTGAGTTTGAGGCAGGATCACTGGATGTGGTCTGGAGTGTGGAGTGCACGGAACATTTGTTTGACAAGGCCGCCTTCTTTCGCAGAGCGGCTGGCTGGCTGAAGCCCGGAGGTCGGATGGCGATCTGCGCGTGGCTGGCTGGTGATGATCCGCTGGGTCCAGCAGCGCAGCAGGCCGTGTACGACGTGTGCGAAGGTTTTTTCTGTCCGTCACTGGGGTCAGAAGCGGATTACTGTGGCTGGATGACGGAGGCCGGGCTGCAACTGACCAGTGTGCAGGACTGGACACGGAATGTGTCACGCACGTGGGAAATCTGTCGTGATCGTTGCCAGCGTCTGGGGATGCGGCGACTTGCATCGTGGATCGACCCGGATCAGCTGATCTTCATTGACCGCTTCCAGACTCTGCTGGATGCCTACAATTCCGGCGCAATGAAGTATGGCTGTTTTATCGCGGAGCGGCGGTCATGACGGCGATTCCGGTCACAGCGCCGCAGGCTGAGGCTCGCAGCAGCGCTGCGGTGCCATTGACGCCACAGCGACTGATCGGATTTGGGTTTGGGATTGCTGTGCAGGCCCTGTTCGCGCTGACAGTTGTCGGTCTGTTTTCCTTCTTAAGGTATGGTATCAGTCGTCCTGCAGCGGGCTGGTTGCTGGTCGATCTGCTGCTGTCACTGCAGTTCGCCATACCACACAGTGTGCTGCTGCATCCACGTTTTCGGGATGTCTTTCGACGCTGGTTTCCGGCGGAAATGCATGGTGCGTTTTTCTGCGTGTGTACCTGTCTCAGCCTGCTGCTGATGTTTCGTTTCTGGCAATCAACGGATCAGTTGCTGTGGGACCTGCAGGGATTGCCGGCACAGTTGATGCTGGTCGGGTTCTATGCTTCGTGGGCAGGTCTGCTGTACAGTATCAGTCTGACAGGGCTGGGTTTTCAGACCGGCTGGACTCAGTGGCTGCACTGGTATCGTGGTCAGCGGATGCCGCGGCGTCCGTTTCAGGCGACCAGTCTGTATCGTGTGCTGCGGCATCCGGTTTATCTAAGTTTTCTGGGACTGATCTGGTTTACTCCGGTGATGTCGCTGGACCATGCAGTTCTCACGGCAGTCTGGACTGTCTATATTTTTGTGGGCAGCGTGCTGAAGGATCAGCGGCTGTTGTTTTATCTGGGCAGTTCGTATCAGGACTACATGACGCGGGTGCCGGGCTATCCTGGTATGCAGGCAGGTCCGCTGGCCAGACGTCGCAACTGATTTTTTTGTGTAACAGGCCTTCAGATGCAGCAGGTTCATGCACGCATTCGACTGCTGGTTCTGTATCTGCTGGTCAGTCTGCCGATACTGATTTATGGTGCAGTCCGGGCACTCGAGGCCAGCAACAATTCGCCGATTGACTGGGTTGACGGACGATTTTCGGAACGCAGGGTCTACGATCATTTTTCCGAGCAGTTCGGACCCGGTGATGCGGTGGTTATCAGCTGGGCTGAATGCTGGTGGACAGATCCGCGGCTGGACGAAGCCGTACGGCGACTGCGGACGGACACGGAATTTCAGGACGCAGACGGCAATTCGTATTTTCATGCGGTGGCCTGTGGCCGCGAAACTCTGCTGGCACTGACGGGGCAAAAGCCGGTTCCACAGTCCGGGAACGGAGTAACGGCTGCCGATTCCTCGGCTGCCCGGCTTTCCTCCGAATCAGATGTCGCAGAAGACGACAATGGCCTGTTTTCCGCAGCCAATCTGCAGCTGTCCGAAGTGCAGGCTGTGCAGCGACTGCGGGGACTGCTGATCGGCCGGGACGGTCGCCTGACAACAATCGTCTGCACGCTGAACAGTGCCGGTCTTGCCCTGCGAGCCCGACTGGTGCCTCGGATCTGCGAAGTGGTGGCGGAGGTCTGTGGTACGCAGGTCGAAGAGCTGAAGCTGGCTGGCCCGGTCATTGATGGTCTGACCGTGGATGAAGCCAGTCATCGTTCGCTGACAAAATTCGCATTGCCTTCGACCATCGTGATTCTGGTGATCTGCATCCTGTCACTGAAGTCGATCACTGCCGCGCTGGTGGTGTTTCTGACAGCCTGCTTCTGTCAGGGGCTGATTCTGGCGGTGATCTACTACAGCGGCGAACGACTGAGTGCCCTGCTGATCATTCTGCCCCCGCTTGTTCAGGTGCTGGCGGTTTCGGGCGGGATTCATCTGATGAATTACTATCTGAATGCGCTGCGGACCATGGAACCACGGCAGGCCGCTGTGGAATGCTTTCGCCTCGGCTGGTTGCCCAGTCTGCTGTCTCTCGGAACGACCGCTATGGGGACAGCTTCGCTGCTGGTCAGTGGGTTGCTGCCGATCCGTCTGTTCGGGATCTACGGCACTGTCGGTGTTCTCTGTACGGCCGCAGCCGTGCTGACAGCCGTACCCTGTTCAATGATGCTGCTGGGGCGAAAACGAGCGGGGTCAGAGCATCAGTCTGCAGAGCAGGAGCCCGGCGGCCCGCCTGCTGATGGAGTGTGGCATCGGCTGACTGCTCTGCTGTGTAACTACAACGCTGTTTCCATCCTGATTCTCTTTGGTCTGATGGGTCTGGCTGCCGTCGGTCTGCCGGATCTGCGAACATCCGTACGGATTGAAACGCTGTATGAGCCAAACAGTCGCATTATGCAGGACTACGCATGGCTCGAAGATCGCATCGGGGCCCTTGTGCCGATTGAAATTCTGCTGCAGTTCAGTGCGGACTGTCAGCTGAATGATCGGCAGCGCATGGATCTGGTGTGGAAAGTGGATCGCGTACTGAAACAGCAGCCGACGGTGAAGGCTGTGATGTCAGCACTGACTCTGTTTCCGGATCCGCCTCGGATGCCCGGGCTTTCTCGCAGCATTCAGGCGTCACTGATCAATCGCGGTATTCGTGCGGCACGTCCGCAGTTTGAGCGGGCCGCACTGCTGCGAACAACCGCAGAAGGTGACACGTGGCGACTGACCGCGCGAGTCAGTGCGCTGGAGCCACTGGATTATGGAGACGTTCTGAAACAACTGGAACAGGCCCTGGTGGAACCTCTTGAGCAGGCTCCGGTGCAGGCACGTCATCAGATCACACTGTCCACTTCGGGGATCATGCCGCTGGTTCATCAGATTCAGGGACAGCTGCTGAGCGATCTGTTCAACAGTCTGATGTCAGCTCTTATCGTGATCACTCTGACCATGACACTGGTGCAGGCCGGAATTCTGAATGGCATTCTGGCCATGGCTTCGAATGTCTTTCCGATTGTGATTGCTTTCGGGCTGATGGGGCTGCTGGCCGTACCGATGGATATTGGCTCCGTGATGACAGCCAGCATTGCCCTTGGGATTGCGGTGGATGACACCCTGCATTTTCTGACATTCTTCCGCCGCGAGCTGCAGCACCCCGGAGCGACTCGCCGCAGCGCCGTGCTGGCCACATACCTCGATTGCGGGCCGGCCATGATTCAGACATCGGTCTCCTGCGGAGTCGGTCTGCTGGTGTTTGCGTTCAGCGATTTCGTACCGACCAGTCGCTTTGCAGTCCTGATGGCATTTCTGCTGGCGCTGGCATTGGCAGGAGATCTGCTGTTGCTGCCCGCACTGCTGCTGTCGCCGGCCGGAAAATTGTATGAGTCGTCGAGGAAAAATGTGACAGCCGAATAATTCGGACACTGCGCGAAAAAAAGTTCGCGTCTGCAGGTTGAAGTGCAAATAGGGGGTGATCAGGAGTTGTCACTGGCTCTGATACGCAGCACCCGAATCTGTTTCATCAGGAAACCCGAGACAACCACAACAGCATCGTGAGCGGAACGGCGCTAGCCGCCGCTGAGTCCCTCACATCGCATACGGAGCGGTATACCAGTCATCCGATGGCTGTCGCCATACGGCTAACCGAGACGTGGCTCTCGTTATTGCGTCGTAGAGTTCCTGTGTCATCGCGGCGTGGGTGGTCGCGATCGGAGAAGGCAGAGTGGGCTGAGTTCGTGTACGGTGATGCAGCGATTTTCCCGCTGAGACGCAGAGGCGCAGAGAGTTTTGCTGTCTGTTCATTTCTCCGCGTCTCTGCGCCTCTGCGGAAGTTGGATCTTTCTGAACAAAAGTGGCAGCTCGCGCATTGGAATCCAACGGTTGCGAGCCACGTAATGCGCGGCGTTCTGGGGCAACGGGTGAGTACAGGAGTTCGTTTGCGGACATAAGCCAATTTTGGCTGTACGTAAAATGCAGTATTCGGTGTTGCTGTGCCGTCTGAGTGTTGGTGATTCTTCACCACCGAAAGACACGGTGGTCAGTTGTCAGTTGTCAGCCAAAATGTAGCCCGGGCATTCCTGCCCGGCCGCCCTTTTTCCACACAAAGCCGCGACGCGACGCGGCGCACCTATGCCCATCGCTCAGCCATCCCGCGGGCTGATAACCACTCAAGAAATGGCCGCCTCGGCATCGTCACCGAACTGTTGCTCGGTGGTCGTAGCATGGGCTTCAGCCCGTGTCGTTACCCATAAAAATGCAGTGTTGGTGATGCCGCTCCGCTGCCGCGGAAGAGGAAATCCATGATTTTCGGCTGGGGTTTTCCCTTGGGCGTTGCCCAAGGCTATGTTGACTATGGCCGTTGGCCAATAGTGGTGTGGGGTGCGTTGCCTTTTCCCTTGGGCGTTGCCCAAGGCTACGTTGTCTATGGCCGTTGGCCAATTGTGGGGTGAGGGACACCACAGACCCAGGGCTGCGCCCTGGGCTATCGGAAAACGGCCATTCAGGCCTGAATCGCTGACATACGCACGGCACAAACCCAAAACTCGCCGCAACGGCCTTGTGGCCTGACGGGTTTTCTGGGTAATGACAAGGCTTCAGCCCGTGTCATCCACCGCGTTCACGACCCTCCACAGGCAAGCCGTTAGCGTAAGCTGACGGGTGTTGCCGTGCATCGATGTTCCCGAGCTGGTGCTCGGTGGTCCCAGGGTAGTAAGCTGACGGTTGTTGTTTGCGTCTCAGCGGTTGTGTTCTTCCTGGCACGGAAGCAATATCCCGTGCCTTTATCGCCAACCGCATCAATCGGCAAGCTGCAGGTACGCACAGGATTTTTCGTTGATCGTTTTTTACCCACGGATACGGGTGAAGAATCTTGTTCTTGCCACGGCAGGGCACACGGAAAAATGCAGGGGCCGCGGGGATTTTTTCACAACGAAAGACACGAAAGGACGAATGATCGAGGTGCGTTTGGGAAAGCTATCGGCAGGCAGGGGACGGGCGGTGTGGTGACATCGTCACGGGTTGAAATTCCGGCTGGCAAGGCACCGAATCGCTGTCGCTTTTTGGCAACATGTCGATAAAGTCGGAGCGACGTTGCCTGCTTTCGGGGATTCGTCGCCGATTTTTCTGGTATTCCTGTCGGCGGATGTTCCTTGCCTGCGCCTTACGGGGTACGCCGTCGGCGGCCTTTCAGCACAATCCCCTCAGACTTCTGCGGTGCAGAATCCGGATCCGTGGGTAGTACCTGTTCAGCCGCCGCGATGCGATCGGCCGCGGCCTGCAGCGGGGCTGCTGCATCCGTAGAAGCGGCCGGTGGCTGCAGCAGTTGCTGACGCAGTACGGTACAGCAGACAGCCGAGCCGTTCTGCTGTTCGGCCTGCGTGATCAGTTCTGCACTGACGGTGTCATGAGCTCGCAGTTGCTCGAAGGCGGCGACCAGCAGTAAGCGATCTGCCGATTGCGGACGATCAGACAGCCACTGCCACAGTCGCTCTGATGATTTCAGCACTTCGGAAGCATCATCGCTGCCATACAGAGATCGGGCTGTCAGACGCACAGGCACTTCCGGCTGAGGCAGCGACATTCCTGTTTTCAGGCAGCCCACAGCCTGCTCGAAGTAACCCTGAGCAATTCTGAGGTGCACTTCCCGTAACCAGACCGTGGGCTGATCGGGTGTCAGCTTCAGAGCCGCATGGTAGTTGCGAGCGGCAGTGGCATAGTCGGCACGGCGAAATGCATCATCCCCCTGAGACACAAGGCGTAATGAATCAACGCGTTCGATGGCACTGCTTTCACGAACATCTGCCCGAGCAGCAGCAAATTCTGCAGCAGCAGGCTGGGGCTGAGCAGCTGCCACCAGCTCTGCAGCATCAGCCTGCTGCTGCAGCTGATTCAGAATCCGAGGATCAGTGAGGGAATTGTCATAGGCCAGCCAGTCGGCCGCGACTGATGACTGGCCCGGCTGGCCAGGTCCGGCCAGTGAAATCGGGACGGAAAACAGGCCCCATGGTTGCCAGCAGCCACCGTAATGCGGCATACAGCCGTAGTACCACCATTCAAGTGGCATCAGCAGTCCTGAGCAGGGATCGATGGTGTAGAGTCCTGAACGTGCTGGAGCCAGCAGGGGGGCAATCCGGCAGATGCCCGGTGCGAAGGTCGAAACAGAAATTCGCTGTCTGGAAAACGGCAGTGTCTGGACCCACGTTGTGCCACTGTAACTCTGAAAACCCGAGTAACTGCTGTAGTTGAAGTAGTTGCTGGAGCTGTAACCGGAGCTGTAGCTGAAGCCGGGAAACCCGCTGTAATTCCAGAAATCATTGCCGCAGGTGATGCCGGGAGTGCCAGTGAAAGGACCGAACGACCAGCCTGCAGATCGCAGGGGCGAGTAGTGTTTGAAGGCCTGACTACCGGTCGAGCGGAATGCGTGATTCCAATGACCGGTTTGCTGGCCACGGGCTGGTGCTGAGATCGACAGCCACAGCAGGCAGGCGGTCAGCAGGGACAGTCGCAGGTATCGCATAGAGCACCCGGGCAGCTGAAAAGGTGGACAAACATCGGCAATTCTGCGGCAGCCAATCAGGTTCGACAAGCTGAAAACAGGGTGGATCCCGGCGAATTTGCGGAGAATTGTGAAGCAGGGGAATTCGGGATTTCGCGAAACACGGCCTTCTGCTATGAACTTCGTGTGGTTGCCGTCACAGCGCGGGCTGAACATCTCCGCGTGCCGATACCCGCACAGGCCAGGCTCCTGTTGCGGAGCAGTTCACAGCTGAGCCGAGTTGGCTTCCGGCTGTCGACGGCGTTCTGAGCATTTGGTGAAAGGTACCGAGTTATGACGCTGTTCAATGACAATTCTCTGACCATCGGCAAAAGTCCGCTGGTGCGTATTCATCGACTGACTGCCGGTCTGCCTGGCACAGTGTATGCCAAGATTGAAGGTCGTAATCCCGCCTACAGCGTGAAGTGCCGTATTGGTGCTGCGATGATCTGGGACGCTGAGAAATCCGGTCGCCTGAAGGCGGGGATGGAAGTGGTTGAGCCGACCAGCGGCAACACCGGAATTGCTCTGGCATTCGTCTGTGCCGCTCGCGGTTACAAGCTCACCCTGACAATGCCGGAAACCATGTCGATTGAACGTCGCATGATTCTGCGGGCCTTTGGTGCCAACCTGATCCTGACTCCGGGTGCTGAAGGGATGAAAGGTGCCATCGCTCGCGCTGAAGAACTGGCAAAGCAGCCCAACACCTTTATGCCACAGCAGTTCTGTAACCCGGCGAACCCTGAAATCCATTTCCGCACAACTGGTCCCGAGATCTTTGACGATCTGAATGGTCGAGTGGATGTGTTCGTTGCCGGGGTAGGAACCGGTGGCACAATCACAGGTGTCTCGCGATACCTGAAGCAGGAAAAGGGACTGGCACTGCGGACCGTGGCTGTGGAACCGGCGGCCAGTCCGGTCCTCTCCGGAGGGGCTCCTGGCAAGCATCGCATTCAGGGGATCGGGGCTGGTTTCAAGCCGGAAATCCTGGACATGTCTCTGGTTGATGAAGTGCTGCAGGTCACTGATGAAGAGGCCATGACCATGGCACCAAGGATTGCCCGTGAAGAGGGAATTCTGGTGGGTATCAGCTGCGGTGCTGCCATGACGGCCGCACTGAAAGTGGCTGCTCGCCCCGAAAGTGCCGGGAAGAATATTGTCGTGGTTCTGCCCGACTCCGGTGAACGTTACCTGTCGTCACCCATGTTCGACTTCACTCGCGATACACCAGCAGCCTGATGCCGGACGGACAGTTGAGGCACTGATCTGTACGGACAGTCCCGCAAGGGACTGTCCGTTGTTTTTGAGGCCACGGTCGTATCAGTTGTCAGTCGATGCAGAACCCTGTGATGACTGTTCGGGTGGCGGACTGGCAATTCGAGCGATAAATTCAGCCTGTTGCTGTTCACGCTGCTGTTCCTGACGCAGAACCATGGGGTACAGCCAGCGGCCCCAGACGAAGTACTGTGCTGCGAAGAACAGTACCATGCCAATGCCGACAAGGATCATCAGCAGAAACTGAGGCATCACCACAGCCGCCATGCCGATGAATGCGAGTGAGAATGCCCCGATCGCCATCAGGCCAATCAGGACAGTCGGAGGTTGCTGCTGAGGCTTGCGTGAAGGCAGTTTGACGGTCATCCGAGTGCTCCTGATTCCGCCATCTGCTGCAGAGTCTGGTAGCGATACTGCATGCCGGTTGTCAGTGATTCGCGAATCCGTTCTTCCGTCAGAATAAAACGCAGCATGCCCCCCGGCAGCTGGAATTCGACAGTGTCTGTCAGCTGGCACTGCTGCGGGCCAAGCGCCTGCAGCTGCTGACGATGCTGCCATGCGGGCAGAGGACC
>CAXBSH010000026.1:0-29547 GCA_963977705.1 uncultured Planctomycetaceae bacterium | reverse complement strand
CAGCTGATTCGCCCGACACAACAGCCTGCAGACACCCCTGCCACACCTCGCTGACAACTGACTGGAAGTTCTGCCTTGAATCTCCTATGGTCCTCGATGGACCTGCTGACTCTCTGATACCCCGTTGTTGATCCATCTATGGAAGATTGGCTCATGAAGTACAGTCGACGTGAATCCCTGCTGGCTCTGGGCACCACTGCTGCCACCATGTCTGCCGCTCCCGCCATCGCAGCCAGTCCCTCCGCGCGTCCTCAGCAGGGTAACAAGGGCATGTTTCGCTACTGCCTGAATACCAGCACCATTCGCGGACAAAAGCTGGGCATCATCAAAGAAGTGGAAATCGCTGCAGCAGCGGGCTACGACGGCATCGAACCCTGGATTCCGAACCTGCGTGAATTCCGCGACCAGGGAGGCAGCATCCCGGACCTCGGCAAACGTATCGCCGACGCTGGACTTACAGTCGATAGTGCCATTGGCTTTGCTCAATGGATCCACAACGACGAGGCACAGCGGAAACAGGCACTGGAGGAAGCTCGGAAGGATATGGACATGCTGCGACAGATGGGTGGAACCCGCATCGCCGCACCCCCGGTTGGTGCACATTCCGGTGACAGCCCGATCGTCGAACTGGCCGCTGCGGCCGAACGCTTTGCCGCCCTGCAACAGGTCGGCGCTGATGCCGGCATCATCCCACAACTGGAGGTCTGGGGGTTCTCCAAAAATCTGTCCCGCATCGGAGATGTCGCATGGGTCGCAGCAGAAACAGGGCGACCGAATTCCGTTCTGCTGCTGGATGTCTACCACATTTTCAAAGGCGGTTCAGACTTTGCCGGATTGTCCCTGTTCAGCGACCAAAGCCTGCAGGTGTTCCACATGAACGACTTCCCGGCCGAGCCACCACGCGAACGCATGAATGACTCCCACCGTGTCTATCCGGGCGACGGGATTGCTCCGCTGAACAGCATCCTGCAGCTGCTGGCCGGTAAAGCACGCAGCCTGACACTGTCGCTGGAACTGTTCAACCCTGGATACTGGCAGCAGGACCCCGCTGCAGTTGCAGCCGAGGGACTGAAGAAAATGCAGACCGCTGTGACAGCGGCCGGCTTCTGAAGACTGGTCGCGGGGTCAGTTGTTACTGACGAAGAAGTCGATCCACATCACAAAGGCCAGCAGCGACATCAGGAAAATCATACCGGCGGCATGCGCCCAGTTGATGACCGTGATGCTGGGCTTGCGACGCGTGATGCCTTCCCAGAACAGAAACACCATGTGCCCGCCGTCCAGAATCGGGATTGGCAGGAAGTTCAGAATTGCCAGATTGATGCTGAGAATCCCAAGGAACACCAGCAACTCGACAAAGCCTCGCTCGGCCACCTTGTAGGCAATCTTCGCGATGCCCACAGGACCACTCAGAGACTCCATATCGACCTCACGACCCACCATCTTTTTCAGACTGCGATAGATCGAGAATGCCACCTTGCGAGTGGTGGCAAGTCCCAGTGTCAGAGCCTCAGGAAGCGAATGGGCCCGCAACAGCACACGCTCGTCACGCCAGATTCCCGGGTTGAAGCCCCGCACCCAAAGACCCCAGTTCTCTTCCAGTTCCAGGTCCTGCAGAGTGACGGTTCCTGTTGATTTGCCATCGTCAAAATGCAGCACCAGTTTGCGCCCCGGTGCACGCTGCAGTTGATCGAACGCCCATGCCCAGTTTGCCTCAACCTCTTCTTCCGTTGAGCTTTCTGTTGCGGTCAGCGGCAGTTCCACCGGAGTCTCTGCGTTGCCCCACGCATCCGGCTTGCCTTTGCCCGGATCCGGATGCAGCAGCTCAATCTTCGTGATGCGAGTCAGCTGTGACAGCCCGCCCACACGCTCTGCCTCTGAACCTGGCAGAATCTTCGCGATGTGGTTCTGCACCTGATACCCCAACCCAATGGAAGGAATGGTTAAAGGTGCCGTACTGCTGTCCGGACTTTCCATCCAGCCCGGCAGATCGCTGGCCGGTGTCAGGGTGCACTCGCCTTCTACCGCACCACTGCTGGAGGCTCGCGAATAGCGAATCACCACCTGCTGCCCAGACTTCTTTCCGAAATACACCGGCAAAGTCAAAGGGTCAATGTCTTCACCAGGCTTCAGCCCGTCGACTTCCCGAATTGTATCACCTACCTGCAATCCCGCCTCAGCTGCAGGAGACCCCTTCTGAATCGCTCGAATCGGCCCCATCGCCATCCAGAAGCCCAGCTTTCTGACCGGTTGGGCTGGAACCCGAATCCTGACAACGGTCGACTTACCACCATCAGCCTTCCGCTCCACGTTGTAGATCATCTCGCGGTCCGCATAGGTGGCCAGCACTCGACGCAGATCGGCTATCAGACGCACTGGCAGCTCAGGAGTTGACTGGTCCGCACTGTCACTGGCAGCGACAGGCTGCAGGCTGACAATTTTGTCACCCGGCAGAAATGCTTCAGACGCCTTTTCCACTGCCAGGCCCGCGTCGGCAATCAAGGCAGGATCATCGACGGCCTCAATTTCCGTCGTGAATGCCGGAATCACACCGATCGAACGACCGGGTGAGCCCTTTACCGGAGTCAAGGTGATTTCCTCGGGTTGCTCAGAACCCGGTCGCACCACCGACATTCTGAGGTCACCGGACGACAGCAGTATGGACTCCTGCAGATCCACGAAGCTGCGGATCTGCTCGCCATTCACGGCAGCAATCCGATCACCCGCGCGAATCCCGGCTTCCCACGCCGGAAAACCGGCCCGCACACCACCAACCACAGGAGCCGGTTCCAGAACCCCATTCCAGTAACCAAACGCAAAAAACAGAAATCCCGTGGCCACATTCATCGCCACACCAGCAGAAATGATGGCCATCCGCTGCGGAACTGTTTTCGAAGAATACGATCGAGGATTCTCGGCGATCTCTGAACTGGTCATCTGGTTGGGGTCCATGTCATCCTGCCCCAACATCTTCACATAACCACCCAGCGGCAGCACCGACAACGCATACTCCGTTTCACCACGCTGGTGACTCCAGATGATGGGCCCGATTCCGATGCTGAACCGATCCACATGCACGTTGCACCACTTCGCTACGGCAAAATGCCCCAGCTCGTGGAAAAAAATGACCATCCCCAACCCCAGCACAACGGCGAGGATGGTCTGCAATTCGCCCAGAATTGAAGAAAATGCCCCTGCCGCCAGCGGCATGTAATTCAAGATTTCCACCTGCGTGCTTCCTCTCGCGCCCAGCTATCCACTGCCGCCAGCTGCGGCAAAGTTGGTCCGGGATCGTAGTTATGACTGAACAGTATATCTTCCACCAACTGCGTAATGGATAGGAAATCCAGCTTTCCCTGCAGAAATCTTTCGACCGCAACCTCGTTCGCCGCATTCAGAACCGCACCACACGTACCACCCTTTTCAGCCACTTCAAAACCCAGTCGCAATGCTGGAAATGCCTCAAAATCCGGAGGCAACAGCTGCAGCGTCTGAGCCGTTGACCAGTCCGTTCGCTTCGTCGGACCAGAGATTCGATCAGGGTACGTCAATGCATACTGAATCGGTAAACGCATGTCCGGCGGCGATAATTGAGCAATCACCGAACCATCCTCGTACTCCACCAGCGAATGCACCAGCGACTGAGGATGCACGCAGACTGCCAATTGCTCCCGAGTCAGTCCGAATAACCACCGAGCCTCGATAATCTCCAGAGCCTTGTTCATCATCGTCGCAGAATCAATCGTGATCTTGGGGCCCATGTTCCACGTGGGATGCCGCAGGGCCATCTCCGGAGTCACAGCACGCATCTGCTCTCGACTCCAGCCCCGAAATGGCCCCCCGCTGGCTGTCAGAACCACCCGCCGCACCTCACTGCGACGTCCACTCTGCAGACACTGAAAAATTGCACTATGCTCGCTGTCGACAGGAATCACCAAAGCCCCCGTCTCGCCAGCCCGCTGCATCAGCAGACTGCCCGCCACCACCAGCGACTCCTTGTTCGCCAGCGCCACCCGCTTGCCGGAATCCACCGCAGCCCACGCCGCCGGAAGACCAGCCGCACCGACCATCGCACAAACCACGGTCCCCGTCTCAGGTCGCCGAATCAGCTCGTCCAGCACCTCAAATCCCGCATACCAGCTGACACCGCCAGACTGCAACGCCAGCCCGGCTTCCGGCAAAACCACCTGCCGATTGCCCAGCACCGCCCACCCCGGCTGAAACTCAGCCACCTGAGCCAGCAGACGCTCGCGACTTTGCCACGCCGCCAGTCCCGTCACGCGCAAACGACCACCCAACTGCCGGATCACATCCAGACAATTGGTACCGATCGAGCCGGTCGAGCCCAGCAGTGCTACTCCACAAGCCGAATTCAAGCAGTGTTCTTCCTGATTCCACGCTGAAAACTCACTCAACTACACCCCCAGCAGTGTAACCGCAGCCAGCCTTCGTGGGAAACCCGGATTCTCTGACACCCCACCGCTCAATTGCCAGAGCCCGTATTTCTGACAGAATCCAGCGATTACCGATGTCCCCTCGACCACTCCCGGCCATGGAATCAAGGCATGCCTTCACATACACCAGCCACGCCATTCCGCCACTTCTTCCAGCACATCACAGTTCTCTGCACCACCATGCTTCTCGCTGCTTCCTTCAGCCAGAATGCCATTGCTGCCGAACCCACACCAAATATCGTCCTGATTTTTATGGATGACATGGGCTATGCTGACCCAGCCCCCTTCGGCGGAGATCCGGAACTGACACCCCATCTGACCGATCTGGCCAGACGAGGCCGTCGGTTTACCGACTTCTACGTCGCTCAGGCCGTCTGCTCAGCCTCACGCTCGGCTCTTCTGACAGGCTGCTACAACATTCGCGTGGGAATTCAGGGAGCCCTGGGCCCCGCCAGCCGAAATGGCATCAACCCCGACGAAACAACCCTCGCAGAAATCTGCCGACAGAAAAACTACAAAACAGCCTGCTTTGGTAAATGGCACCTTGGACACCACCATCCGTTTCTGCCACTGCAAAACGGTTTTGATGAGTACTTCGGTCTGCCCTACAGCAACGACATGTGGCCCTTCCACCCGGAAGTCCTGCAGCTGCCCATGGAAGAACGACTGAAACGCTGGCCCCACCTGCCACTGATTGAAAATAACACGATCATCAACCCACAGGTCACCGCCGAGGACCAGACAGAACTCACCCGCCTCTACACAGAAAAGGCCACCGCTTTTATCGATCGCTGCGGACAAAGCCCGTTTTTTCTGTACCTGCCACACTCCATGGTGCATGTCCCTCTGTTTGCAGGCCCGAACTTCCGCAACCGCAGTGGAAAAGGACTGTTCGCTGATGTCCTGATGGAAATTGACTGGTCCGTCGGTCAGATCGTCGCGGCACTCCGCAGGAATCAGGTGGAAAACAACACCCTCATCATCTTCACGTCGGATAACGGTCCATGGCTCAGTTACGGCGATCACGCTGGATCTGCCGCACCGCTGCGGGAAGGCAAGGGCACAATGTTTGACGGGGGCTGTCGAGTCCCCTGCATTATGACCTGGCCCGGCCACATCCCGGCAGATACCGTCTGCCGAGCCCCTGTGATGACCATCGATGTCCTGCCGACCGTCGCTGATTTGCTCAACACAGATCTGCCCGCCAAGCCCATTGATGGCCTCAGCCTGAAATCACTGCTGACCGGACCAGAGACCGATCAGTCGCCCCATGAGGCACTCTGGTTCTACTGGGGCAACGAACTCCAGGCGATCCGCGCCGGACGCTGGAAAATGCACTTCCCGCACGAATACCGAACCGTGCAGGGAGTCCCAGCAGCCAGCGGAGGAACCCCCGTGCGATACCGAACAGAAAAAATCGAAACTGCGCTGTTTGATCTGCAGACCGATCCCGGCGAAACCACCAACCTGCTGGATCAGCAACCCGCTGTCGCGACACACCTGCGAGCTTTGGCCGAGGCAGCGCGCGAACAATTGGGAGATGGCCGCAGAAAAGGAGCGGCTGTCAGGCCCGCCGGCATGCTGCCAGCTGAGCCTGCAACACGCTGATCACCGCACTTACACCTGCCCTGGCACAAATCCACCAGCCGCCACCTGCTCAAACACCAGTTCCAGCAGTGACACCTCTGCAGCCTGCGCTCCAGTCGGTGCACTCAAGCGGTCTGCAGAGCCCGACTCTGTCAGCATCGGCGACATCGTCACACCGGCACTCTCAACTGCGGCAATAGCATTCGTGTCCTGCTCGGCAGATGCCTGTGTCCGCACTGCCACGATCTGCTCAGATTCAACTGGCGTCAGGGACAACAAGTCCTCTGCAGACAGTTCGAGCAAATCCACGGCGAGATCTGGTACGGCGACGAACTGTGGCGATTCAACATCAACGTCGTTCGCCACAACACGGAAGAAATATTCCTCGGTACTCAGACTGTTCCCCCGGAAGTCAATCGCCTTCAGCCACAGTCGATAATCCCCCGGAGCCAGTGTGGCTGACGGTGTCCATGTCGTTCCGGATAACGCCGTTGCTGAGGCGACCGTTTGATCATCTGAATCCAGCACCCGAGTCTGATACGAATTGACACCGGCCACGGCCGTCCAGCTGAACACCGGATTTCTCTCTTTGGTCATTGCCGAAGGTCGCAGTACTGTCGCCGGAGTCTTGAATTCAAAATGCAGCGGCGCACTCCACGTATGCCAGATGCCCGACAAATCCCGGCCGCGAACCCACGCCGTATAAGACGATGGCTTCAGCGATGACAACAGCAGTGATGTCCCCGCAACTTTCGTATTCCTCAGGACCTGCGCTTCCCCGGTCGCCCGATCATCAATCCAGACGTCATAAGCCACCGCACCCTGCAGGCGGTCCCAGCGCAACTCAGAAACCGAAGTAAAGTCTGATGCCCGGACACCAACGCCCGTCACAACATAAGTCACCAGCATATTGCCGGGAACTCCCCAGCCTGTCTGGTCACCAGCAGCATTCTTTGCCCGGATCCACACCAGATAACGACCCACGGGAACACGCGGTACCGAAACGGTCGTTCCAATGACATTCATGTTACGAAAATACTGCTTCACCCCCGTAGACAGCGAATCCACCCACACGTCATATGTCGCGGCACCCGGAACACTCAGCCACTCGATATTCAGAGTATTATTCTTCTGGGGAACCGAAACATTCTGCAGCACAGGGACCGGTCGAGTCTGCCAAACGGCCACCGGACTCCACGTACTTAACAGCCCCTTCGCTGTGACGGCCCGAACCCACACGTTGTATGTGCCAATACCAAGGTCAACCTGTGGCACAAAGAACGTATCTTTAATACCACTGGCCACTACAAACCGCGCCTGCTTCGTGGTCACATTATCAATCTGGATGGAATATGAAGCAGCCGACTCTACAGCAGTCCACGAGAACTTGGGGCGAGCGGTTGCCACGACCTGGACACCCACCGGCAGCAAGGGAGCAGTTCTGTCCGCAACACTCAGCTTCAGACTGGCCGGCGTATACCCGCTGGCTGCCGTGGACACAATCAGCGATGTCGTGCCATCAACCACATTGTCGGCAATCGCCTGAATGGTCACCGAAGCACTTTTCTCGCCCGCTGGTATCGTAATCGAAGTTGGCAGAGTCGCCTCCAGCGGATTGCTGTTCAGCAGCTGGATCGTCACCGCATGACCGATCGCGAACCCGCGAGTTGCTGTAACGACAGCGGTATTACCCGCTCCCCGCTCATTCACCACGGCACTGCTGGAGGTCAGAGTCAGCGGCACAGGCGTCACATCGAGACTGTCAAAGTCCACTTTCACATTCAGCGTACCAACCTCCGCCTGACGCACAGCCTGCACAATTTCGCCATCCATCAGGAATTCAGCTGACACCAGCCACGAACCCGGACTGACATCCAGAGCATAGCCCCCCGAATTCCCAATGTCCGTCACCAGTACTTCGCCAGTTGTCAGATTACGCGCGGCCACCGTACCTGACCGCACTGCCTCACCCGGATCATAAAACTGGTCGTTATCAAGATCACTGTAAACCACGCCCGTGATGTACGTCTTCCCGCTGACTTTGCCGAAATCCGTGACCACCATCGATGCGTTATATGTGGGGCCGCTGACGTACTGACCATAACGCACACCGACGCCAAGTTCGTCATAGCCCGCATCCAGCAGGTTACGACGATGCACACTGCTGCGCCACAGATTCAGATGGCGGTCATATACCTGCTCCAGCTGATCAATCGGCTCTGTTGATCCACCCCACGACAGATTCTCACCGACAAACCCGGTATACCCCAGCAGCTCGGCACGCTGCTGCGGACCATTCTTGCTGCCCGCTGTGTAATGACTGAAGTAATTGCGATCGAGCATGTCCTGAGCATGGGCTCCGGACGAGTCAATCAGCATCTGCTGCGGCGCCAGTGGCTGCCGAGGATCGGGCTTCAGAGTCCCGTCGACCAGATCAAAATTCAGATCGATCCCCAGACGCTGGGCTTCACCACCCGGATCCATCCGAGCCCGATTCAGCAGCTCTACCAACAGCTGCTCGTTGTCCGTCATCTGCAGAGCAGTCAACAGCTGACGAGACTCGAGCGCCTCCGCCGTCAACTGCCCGGAACGCAGGCGCCGACGATGATCACGACGCAGAATTGAACGAACCGCAGACAAAAAACCAAACGAACCGCGCATGCCAGCATCCCCCGATGTCATCCGCCAGAGTCTTTCACACGGACCACGCTGTCCTGCCTTCACAGCAGCGCGCGACAGACCGTTGCCTGAACGCAACGAACAGAACGGCCGGCAACCAATACTGCACAGGCAGTTCCAATCTGCGGCAACAAACGGAATTTTTCTGCCCGGATGCGAGGGCAGGGCAGTCCTGAGCCGAGAACAGCCGCGGAAATCTGCAGCACTTTCCCGCACTCCGCGAAACCAACAGCCCGTCAGTACTCCAGCGACGAGAACTGCGTCAGTCGACTGTCAGCCAATTTCAACATGTTGCGACGCGTGGCGAATCAGCAGCAAATGATGCTTGAACACAACATCGCTCAGATCTCACTCACCACGCCATCGCTGGCACCAAACTGCTGCGTCTCCTGCCCCAGATGCTGCAGCATTCGCACAAACAGATTGGACATCCTGCGATTGCTGCGGGCATCGCCAACAACGTGCCCCTGATGTCGGAATCTGCCCCCTGCCAGCAGCACCGGCAGATTCGAATTGTCGTGAGACGATGAATTCCCCAGATTGCTGGCATACAGCACTGCAGTCCGATCCAGCAGCGTCTCACCGCCTTCCTGTGTTTCTCTGAGACGATCCAGGAACTCTCCGAACACCCGCATCTCAGCTTCCTCAATCAACGCCAGCTGCTCCAGCTTCGCGGGATCCTGACCGTGATGAGACGCATCATGATGCCCCAGATTCACGCCCGGAATCTCCGGACGATCCTGTGTTCCCAGCCAGAGCGATACACAGCGAGTCGAATCGGTCTGCAGCGCAAGGTGCACCAGACTATACCACTGCCTCGAACGCTCCAGCAGCTGGGCCCCACCATACTCCGACGTTGGAGCCTGCATGCTGACAGTAGGCTTCGGAGTCTTCGCCCATTGCTCGTCCTGCTGCAGCATCTGCTCCGCTTCACGCACCGCGCCAAGAAACAGCTCCAGCCGCTGCCGATCCGCACGCCCCACCCGACGACTCAACGTGTTGATCTGACCCCCCACCCCGTCCAGTACACTCTGCCCGTCACGCACTCGCTGCAGCTCCCGCGCCTCCTCCTCCGCAGTCCCTGCCAGAAACAAACGACGAAAGACCTGGATCGCTCGACTCTCTGATGGAATCCGCACGCCACGCCGATTCCATGACGCATTGCCTCCACCCAGCACCAATGACGGAAAACGCGTCAACCGCCCAACCTGAGCAGCCGCCTCCTGCTCCAGGGAGATCCCATTTCGAATGTCATTCTCACGAATCTGCGCCGGGGCCACGCCCGTGAACAAAGCGACTTCTGCAAAATGACCGGCCGCGTAGTGATGCGACATCCCCGAAAACACTGTCACCTGACTGCGATGCTGGTCAATCGCCTGCAGATAACGACTGGCCGTATATTGCGGACCCGCATCCTGCGGAAAAAAATTGGGCCCGTACATTCCCAAAGGCTGCCCAACCAGCACCATGCGCAAAGGATCAGTCACTGTCGGTGCTGACTGCATTCGCGGGTCCCGCACATGCCCCATCGCCTCCAGCAGCGGCAGACCCAGCGAAATCCCACCGGCACGCAGCATCAGCCTTCGATTCAGTCGTCGTACCGCCATCTCTGCAACTCCCGCAGCAACCCATCACTTCCACAGAAACGCACGACTGTTCACAACCGCGTGAACCACAGTCTGAAAACCATTTCCATCCGCTTCCAACTGCCCCACCATCTCGTCCAGCAACTGTCGATCGGCAAACTGCACTCGAGCACTGGTGCTGAATTCCAGCACACGCTGCACCACGTTCCTGATCAACTGCACACGCTGCTCAAGCAGCAACTGACGATACTGACGAATATCCGCGAAAGGACGCCCATCCGAAAACTGCCCGGCAGGATCCACCGCCGGCCCGCGGTACACCGGACGCCCCGAACGATAAGGCAGCTCCACTGGCCCTCCGTCCGTTTTCACATTCACCCGATAAAACTCACGATATCCCCCGATCGGATCGAAAGACTCCAGAGCAAATCCGGGGGGATCAATGTGGTTGTGACAGGTCGCACAGGCCGGAGTATTCCGATGCGCTGCCAGTTGCTCCCGAATCGTCGTCGCCCCCCGAATATCAGGCTCAATCGGAGGAATATTGGGGGGTGGCGGAGCGGGAGGTGTTCCCAGCAGACGATCCAGCACCCACGCACCCCGCAGCACCGGAGACGTCCGCGTTCCATCCGCCGTAACCTTCAGCACCGCAGCCTGCGTCAGCACTCCGCCCCGCACAGAATCCGCCGGTATCGACGTCCGCACCGGAATACTGCCTCGCAGCCCCGCAATGCCGTAATGCTGCCCCAGTCGCTCATTCAGCATCGACCAGTCGGACTGCACAAACTCCAGCACACTCGCATTCGTCCGCAGAACCTCCTCAAAAAACAACTCCGTCTCACGCTGCATGGACCACAACAGCAGCGGGTCAAAATCCGGATACAGCGCGGGATCCGGCAACGTCGCCTGAATTCTTCGCAGATCCAGCCACTGCCCCGTAAAACTGGTCGTGAATCGTCGCAGCTTCGGTGACTTCAGCATCCGCTCAACCTGACTGCGACGCCCCTCCACTGTTGCCAGCTGCCCGGCAGCAGCAGCCGATAACAATTCCTCGTCCGGCCCCGAACACCACAGAAAATACGACAGCCGCGATGCCAGCTGGTACCCATCCAGCACCTCCCCAGGCGGACTGTCCAGCAACAGCAGAAAACCGGGCGACGTGAAGATCTGCTGCAACCCATACTGCATCGCTTCGAAAAATGAGGCCCCGGCATCCAGCCTAGCATGCACCATTTCAATCACCTGCTGCTGCTCTTCTGCCGTCGCCGGACGCCGCAAAACTCGGGCCATCAAACGTCGCAATAATCGCTCGGAATCCCCCCGAGGATCCTCAGAAGCCGGCACCAGCGGATCAGCTTCCCACTGCTGTATCGGACGATCCTCGCGAATCACAGGCACACGACCACCAGCCTGTTCCGCTTTCACGACGGAACGAGCCTTCAAGGGGAGCTCGTCAAATAAGGCCCGATATCCATTCCCCGGCCAGTCCCCGATCGGCCCCTCAAGACGCAGCCAGTCCACCCGCAGCCCAGCCCCGGTATACTCTTCAATCGGACGCTTGAAACGACGGATGTCCCAATACGTCAGCAGGTTCACAACAAACGCCTGCCGCGGCCCCAACTCGCACTCAAATTCAAGCACCTGCGGTGCACCCGCTGGTATGTCCACCACGTCATACAGCTCCGGGCCCTCGCGACCACTCTGCTGCACCCGCATCAATCCCACGGGAATCGACTGCACACCCTCGCCCACGGCCGCCGCCTGCATCCGAATCCGATATCGCCCCGCTGCTGGCACCGCTGCCGTGGCACACAGGCCATAACGCGGCAGCTGCGTGTAAAAAATCAGGGAATCACCATCAAGCCGACAGCTGCGGCCCAGACCCTCGCGAAAATTCGGCCCCTTCTCAGTGATCACACGACCTGTCCGCTCGTCTGAAAACGGAATCTGAGGACTGATGGGTACGACCGCCCGGATCACACGCGCCGCTGCCTCCTGATACTTCAGAAAATGCACCGCCGAGAGATCCAGAGAGGCACTCTGATTTTCAAATCCACCCCGCGGTCCATCTTCCGGCAGAATGTCCGAAACCGACACTCGCATGCCCAGCAGATCTTCCAGAGTATTCTCGTATTCGAATGCTGTCAGCCGCCGAATCATCGCCCGGCCATCCTGCTGCTGCCGTTCCAGCGACGCCCTGTGCAAAGGCCCACGCAACAAACTTAACAGCTGCTCACGCTCTGCCGGCCAGTCAGCAGGCTGAGCCTCTGCTGGAGGCATCTGCCCCGCCTGAATCCGATCGTGCACTCGCTCCCACACGGCTGCTGCCGACTTCTCTGCTGAATCCACCAGCGGCTGATCAAGACGAAGCCCACCGGACTGCACCTCAGCCCCGTGACAGCCACCACAGTGACGCTGCAGCAGACCCGAGACCTGTGCCCCCGGAAAGTCTTCCCCGGCAATGCCTGACACACCCGGTTCGCCTGCAAAAGCCGCAACGCTCAGACCCGCCCACAGCAGCACCAGACAGCCGAACATTCGAGCCCCGACAGTCATCAGTTGCCCCTCCCCGGCAGCGTCCCTGATCCGATGTCCCGGAAAACGTCTCACATACCCCCCGATTCTCCACGCCGGGCCACAGGCTGTCACTCTGGAAGACCCCGCAACCTGCCGAAATTCCGTTTTTAGACCGATCCCGCACGCCCCCCGGACATCGCCTTTCTCTGACCTCTGGCTTTTCCTGCCCGCATGCTGGACAAGTTGGCCAATCTCACGACATGCTATACGCAGTGTCGCAGCCTCGCTCGACCCGTCGCACTTCAACCTGGCATTCCTGCAGGAGCAGCTCATGCGGTTGGCTTTCCCCGCTTTTGTCCTTTCCATCGTGTTCATCCAGTCCAGCCTGTGTGCTGCGGATAACCGAACCCCCGAGGCTGGTATGCAGCAGCGCCCCCTGAATGTCGAAGACCTGTTTTCCTTTCGCCGGATCTCCCCACCAGCACTCGATCCCACCGGTATGTGGGTCGCCTGGTCTGCCGTCGAAATCACAGACTCGCACAACAACAAATCCGTCTCGCGAATCTGGGTCGCCTCCGTAGACGGACAAACCCCACCTCGACAACTCACCAGCACCGCGGCAAAAGACAGCAATCCTCGCTGGTCACCCGACGGACGCTGGATTCTGTTTGAATCCAGTCGCTCCGGTTCCGGCCAGCTGTGGGCCATCAGCACATCCGGTGGAGAAGCCCGCCAGCTCACTACCCTCAGCACCGGAGCCTCCGGTGGGCTGTGGTCACGCGATGGCAGCAGAATCGTCTTCAATTCCGCCGTCTATCCCGAATTCTCACACCTCCCCTTCGCTGAAAGTGACGCAAAGAACAGAGCAAAGGCCGACGCGATCGCCGCGTCTCCAGTCAAAGCTCGCACGTTCCGTCGGCTGTTCTATCGACACTGGGACAGCTATGTTGAAGACCGTCGCCAGCACCTGTTCGTCGTGGATGTCACTGTCAATAATGAACGTGAGCTGCAGGTCAGCGAACCGCGTGACGTCACCCCCGGTGACCGCGACGCCAATCCAACGTCCTCTACGTTCTCCGCACCTCAGGACTACTGTTTCTCGCCCGATGGCTCACATATCGTTTTCTCAGCAGTACCCGCAGAAAATGAAGCGTGGAGCACCAATTACGACCTGTGTCGCGTCCCCGCCGCCGGAGGTGCCACAGCATGGGAAACACTGACGACCGGAAACCCGGCCGCCGATGGACACCCTGTCTTCTCCCCGTCCGGGAAAAAGCTGGCATGGCGCACACAACGCAAACCGGGCTACGAAGCGGATAAGTGGGAAATTGTCGTGGCTGACTGCAGTGCCGATGGCACCCTCACCGGCCCCTCCGCATCACTCACAGCCGAAGTGGATCTGTCATTCGATGAAATCGTCTGGCGATCAGACGACGAAATCCTCAGCACTGCCGAAATGCGCGGCGAAAAACCGGTCTTCGGTATTTCCGTCAGTCGCCCCAATGTGGCCAGCCGAGCCCAGTCAACCGGAACCATTTCCAGCCTCGCTGTTTCCGCCGACGGCTCAATTCTTGTCGGTAATCACAGCACACTGCGGTCGCCCAATGAAGTCTTCTCAACACTGCTGGAAAAGGATGTCCTGCGTTCCCGCGTCCCCGTACTGAATATCTCGGCCGCCAACAGTAATATGCTCAGCAAACTGCAGCTCCCCGAAGCCACTTCGGTGGACGTCGTGGGTGCCGATGGCGACCCCATGCAGATGTGGATCCTCACGCCTCCGGGGTTTGATAAGACCCGTCGCTGGCCACTCGCATTCCTCGTGCATGGTGGACCACAGGGGGCCTGGGCCGACGGCTGGAGCTTTCGCTGGAATCCCCAGATCTGGGCCGCCCAGGGCTATGTCGTCTGCCTGCCAAATCCACGCGGCAGCACCGGCTTCGGACAGAAATACACGGACCAGATTGCCGGAGACTGGGGCGGTCGCTGCTTCGTCGATCTGATGGCCGGTCTGGATTACATGGAAAAACAACCGTGGATCGACACCGACCGCATGTTTTCTGCTGGCGCCTCCTTCGGTGGCTACATGATGAACTGGTTTGCCGGACAGACCACCAAATTCCGCACGCTCGTCAACCACTGTGGCGTTTACAACTTCGACAGCATGTACGCCACCACCGAAGAGCTGTGGTTCGACGAACATGAACACGGCGGACCTCCGTGGGGCCCCAATCGCTCTTCCTACGAAAAGCATTCGCCGCACCGCTTCGCCGCCAACTTCAAAACACCCATGCTGATCATCCACAACGACCTCGACTTCCGCGTCCCGGTCAGTGAAGGACAGCAGGTGTTCACAACACTGCAGCGGCTCGGTGTCCCCAGCAAATTCATCAATTTCCCGGATGAAGGCCACTGGGTACTGAAACCCGCCAACAGCCGTTACTGGCACAACGAAATCTTCAGCTGGGTGCGGGAATACTGCCCACCCGGAGCCCGCTGAAACTCGGACTCCCTCCCTGCTGCTCACCCTCACCGCCCGCCTTTGAAAAAATTCGTCATGTCAGCAACCGGTATCGATCTGCTCCGCTCCGCCGAAACCCCCGAGCACATCCTCGACACTCTTGAACAGGCTCTGCTGGACCAGCAGGATTTTCACCGCTGGTTCGATGCCCGCATGATTCGAGCCCGCCGTCAACTGGGTCTGCCCCTGACCCAGCCCACCTCGCTTCGAGACATTCCCGAAGCACAGGAGGCTGAGTGGAGGAAGGCCTACACGGATGCCGCTCGGGACGCCGGATACCACTTTCTCCGCAATAATCTGCTCGCAGATGCCTGGGCCTACTTTCGCACAATCCGGGAACCTCAGCCGGTACGCGATGCGATCGAACAACTGGTGCAGTCCAGTGATGGAACGCCCGGTGCCGACACCGATGAAGTCCTCAACGTGGCACTCTACGAAGCAGCTCATCCCGTCGCAGGCATCACCCTGCTGCTCCGGACTCACGGCACCTGCAACACCGTAACCGCCCTCAGTCAGATGATCGGGCAAATGACCCCGGCCGAACGCCGACAGGCCGCCGCTGTCATGGTCCGACATCTGTACGCTGATCTGCTGGCCAACGTTCGCCGCGATGTCGAACGACGACAGCCAGCACTGAAACCCGACCTCACACTGCGCGAACTGATCGCCGGACGCGAATTCCTGTTCGCAGACGGAAACTACCACATCGACGTGTCACACCTGCACTCGATTGTCGGATTCGCACGCCACCTGCATCGTGAAGACCCGGAACTGCGATTGGCCATTGACATGAGCCTCTACGGACAGCAGCTCAGCGAACACCTGCGCTATCCGGCCGATGTTCCCTTCGATGATTACTACTCCGCCAGCGAACAGTTCCTGCAGGCAGTGGCCGGCATCGACGTTGCCGCCGGTCTGAACGGGTTCACACAACGCCTGCAGCAGGAACCCGATGCACCCGATCAGCGACTGATCGCGTTCGTCCTTGTCGACCTCGCACAACGCTGCGGAAAAACCGCCGAAATCCTGCCAATCGCTGCACCACACCTCTCCCGTATGGAAGACCCTAACGGGTTCTCATTCACCGCCTGCTGCGTGGAATCCGGTCGACTCGATCTGCTGGAAACCACAGCACTGGAAAACAATGATCTGCTGGCACTGGCAACCGTCCTGCTGGTCAGGCAGACACAACCACCAGCCTCCGCCTGACACTGTCACGCGGGGTTCCGCAGGAATATGCCTCATGAGAATCTGCATCATTACGGCCGGCGGTGCCGGCATGTTCTGCGGATCCTGTATGCAGGACAACACACTCGCCAGATCACTCCGCATGGCCGGCGCTGATGCCGTTCTGCTGCCCACGTATACGCCCATTCGAGTCGATGAAGAGAATGCCAGCTCGGGGCAGGTCTTCATGGGCGGCATCAATGTCTACCTCGATTCCAGACTGCCCGGCTGGAGATGGCTGCCAGACTGGTGCCGCTCGTGGCTGGATCGCCCTCGAGTCGTCTCTTTCCTGTCGCAGTTCAGCAGCAGTACCTCGGCCGCTCAACTGGGACCCCTGACCGTCGATCTGCTGACCGGCACCTCAGGACCGCAACGACGGGAAATCACCGAACTCGTCAAATACCTCGCCACAGAGCTCCGCCCCGATGTCATCCTGCTCAGCAACGCCCTGATCTCCGGTCTGATCCCCGAACTGCGCAAACACTGGCACGGACAACTGGCCTGCCTGCTGCAGGGCGACGATATTTTTCTCAAAGATCTGCCCGCCCCATGGCAGGCTCAGGCCACGCAACTGATTACCGAAAACTGTCGCACCGTCGATCTGTTCCTCACACACAGCAGCTACTACAGCGAGTTCATGAGTCGTCTGCTGCAACTGCCACACGACAGATTTCGCACCATCCCCCTCGCCGTCCAGCCGGCTCCACCCTCGGCTCACGCCGCGCCCCCGCATACCAACACCGCCAGTGCTCCCCTGCACATCGGTTACTTCGCCCGCATCTGCCCTGAAAAAGGTGCCTTCCGGTTTCTCGAAGCCGCCGCAGAACTGCTGCCCGCTGATCCTGCTCTGCGGATGTCCATCGGTGGTTTCCTGCCCGCCCTGCACCAGAAACGCTTTCTGCAACAGTTGCAGGCCACTGCACGCGGCTGCGAAGATCGACTGCAATGGCTCGGCAGCCCCGCAACTCGCGAAGAAAAATTCCGCCTGCTGGCCACCTTTGACTGGCTCTGCGTACCCGCCGAATACCGCGAACCCAAAGGACTGTACGTCCTGGAAGCCGCACTGCTGGGAATCCCGTCACTGCTGCCGTCTCACGGAGCCTTCCCGGAACGCGTCCAGCTGCTGCAGGATGGTCAGCTCTTTGAACCCTCGGAATCACTGGCCGCTGCGATCCGCCGGTTGCCCCGCTTACGCACCACCCAGCAGCGTCAGAATCTGGCCCAACGCTGCCTCGATACCAGCGGGATGCAGCAGGCCGGCGAGGCCGTTCTGCAGATACTCACACCAACAGATTCCTGATCTTCCCTCCGTCCACCATTTGCAACATCTCCCCAAAAACGGCAGATTCAGCCGAAAATTGGTCCCAAAACGGCCCCTCCAACAGCAAAACTCTGAGTTTCCCGACCTGTGTCCCCCCTGATTTCCCCGCCACACTGTTGCGAATCACCACACTTCCTCGATATAAAATTCATGAGTGCCCTGTTCTCAACAGTGGTGATGTCAGTCCGTAACCAATGAAAGGGTTATTGCAGTTCGAGTGCTCTCATGCGAAACGACTTTTCCTTTCCAGACGATGGCCGCAACCGCATTGAAAAATCCGGTGTGCGGAAGGACCGCCGCAAAAAAGACAATCGCCCCATGGAAGACGACGACGGAACGCGCCGTGGTGCAGGTCAGAAAGATCGTCGACAGACCAAAAACTATCGCGATCTGCTCTACGGCGAAGACGACGACGAATAGGCCATCGCCCCGCTACTGACTGTTCTGATTCATTCATCGCGGCTGCACTACGCTCGGCGCGTGACCGCTGGCGTTGTTCCCGCGCACCGGCACCTTTCTGCTGCCATCAGGGCAGCAGCACGCTTCTTGAATGCAGGTCCGCGGCCGCAGACCAACTCTCTCGGGCTGCCTCCAGGCTACCTCGCAGCCGTGGCAGAGGTCAGCGGTGCCGCCGAAAACTCGGCTTCCAGCTGGCCGCTCGTCGCATTGTAAAGCCTGACAATGCCGTCAAATCCCGCGACTGCCACCTGCGCCTCGTCAGCACGCATGCTGACCGCAAAGACCGGGCTTGTAATCCCCGGCAGATCCACAACCTTGTTCGGATCCGCCACCGTGTACACTCGCGCTGCACCACTCACCGCACCGCTTGAACCCGCTACAAACAATGCACCAGACTTTGAAATGTCCAGATCCGTCACGCGACCGTCGAAACGACGATAAGCCCGGATCAGGTTGAAGTCGTCGCCGATCTGCCGCGCCTGCTCGCGAAAAATTTTGTACAGACGCGGCTCACCGTCAGCACCTCCCGCCAGCACCTCCTCTGCCGCCGGCATCCGCTGCACATCCGCCAGACCGCCCTTCAGTGCCCCCGGAGTAATACTGGTGATGTTGTCCACAAACTGACCGTTCGAAACAATCGACAGCTTCATCGAACGATCACGACTGACACTGATCACATGGTCGCTCTTCAGCGAAAATGTGGTCCCCAGAACCCAGTCAGCGTGAGCATCCATACGCATCTGCTGCTCACCACTCTCCACACGAATCACTCGCAGACGATTGTCCGCCCCACCCACGGAAACCAGAGTTCCATCATCGCTGAATGCCACGCCAAACAAGGAATCCGTTCCGATCGTCAGTGAATGCAGCAAACGCCCTTCAGCCACGTTCCACAACTGCAGCTCACCAAACAATGCCGGAGTTCCTCCGGCCACCGCCAGCACCTGTCCATTCGGGGAAAATGCCACCGACTCAATCCGCTGAGCACGCCCGATCAGACGCCGCAGCGGGGCGCTGCCATCCAGAGTATGCAACAGCACCTCGTGATACCCCGTCACCGCCAGCAGCCGGTTGTCCGGCGAATAATCCAGGGAAGTCACCAGCGGCGATCGAGTATACACGGGTGGATTCTCGGCAGAGACCACCTTTTCCACCGCTGCCGGCGTATCGTCCACACACCCCTGCTCAATCCAGGTCCGCAGAGTCAGAACCTGCTCGGCCTTCAGTGGAGTTCCATTGAGCGGCATCGACGGATCTTCGCCCGAGACATTGCCAATCAATGTGCCCTCGTCCGGCTTGCCCGCAACCATCGCTGCACCAGCAACCCCACCCTTCAACAGGTCAGCCACCGAGGTGACAGCTAAACCGCCCTCACGCTTGCCCGCAAAATGACAGCCCGAACAATTCCGCTGCAGAATGGGACGCACCGAGCGATAATAACTGACCGGAGCCGCAGGCTTGCTGTCTGTAGCCTGCTGAGCATGAACAGACTCAGCATTCAGCACGCCAAACACAGAAATACCAGCGACGACCAACAGATTACGCAGCACTGAAGTGGCTGGATTCAACATGGCAGGGTTTCTCAACAGGCGGGTGGGAACTGGCAGACTCCACCTGTTGTACTCGCCATGGGCTGAAAACGCAAAAGAAACCCACCCGGAACCAACACAGTTTACTTTGCTGCCGGCTTTTTCCCCGCACGATCCGCCAGTCCCTGTGACAGTCCGTACAGCAGACAAATCTGCTCCAGACTGCCGATTTTTTTCCCGGCAACCCACGTCAGCAGATCCTGCTCCCGCCCGCCGTCCGCCATCGTCCGGCCAGCGATCTGCCACGTCTCTTCACGCCATAATCCGTTCTGCAGCTTTTGAATGCCCTCCAGAGCCTGCAAAAACTGCCCCTGCTGCACCAGCCAGCGAGTCCTTTCGCACAGCATCGCCAGTCGCATTCCCGAGGCCTCATCAAAACCCGCCTCCGCATTGAAATACACATTGCTCCACGTGTCCGCACTGCTCTGCAAAGGCAACGCACTCGATCGTCCCAGCCCCCACACCTGCGGGGCAATCGTACCTGCCTGCGGCTCCCGCTGCTGTGACTCCAGCACTTTACTGTCGGCCAGAACTTCCAGCTTCGTCGGTTCCTGCAATCCCCCTGCGGCCTGCAGCCCCGCTACATACAGCACGTTGCGTATCGCATCCAGCTGCACTTCCGCCATGACCGGCGGCGCTGATTCCAGATACCCCAGCACTGCCTCCCGACCACCCGCATGCATCAGACGAGCCAACAGCAGCAACTGCGTCGCACGGCGATCCTCCGCAGCTGTCGACAACAGCCGCACACGCGAATCCAGATTTCTCATCAAGCCTTCCAGCTTCTGCTCGTTCTTCTCGCGAGCCGCCTCAGACAGCTCCTCCTGAACGGCTGCACGATCCTGAACCAAACGCAGCATCAACAGACGTAATTCCGCCGTCGGCGGTGCAACAGATCCCAGAAACTCACTGCTGCGCGCCAGCAACGGCCCCGCTGCAGCACTGCGGCCCGTCAGAATCAAACCCCGCGCGATCTCCGCAGCCGCCAGTCCCCAGGGCATCGTCGCTGCCGGTGTCACCGGACCACGCTGCGCTAACTCACTCAATCCCGGCATCGCTGACGGCACCGCCGCCGCTTCCATCGACAAACGCTGCACACAGGCATCCACTCCCGCCGCATCGCCAGCCGCACCAGCCAGTGCTGCACGCACCCGCAACGATAATCCCGGCACCGTAATCGCGTCCGCAGCACTCATCAGTACACCGGCCGCAGCGGCACCCGTCGTTCGCATTCCCGCCGCATCAGCTGCCGCCACCAGTGCATCAGCTGCCACTCGCGCATCACTGCCAGCCGCTGCCCAGCCCGACACTTCCTGCCAGCTGCCCTGCAACCCCAGCACGGACGCCACCGCCACATGCAACGGATCACTCCACAGATAAGACTCCGCAGAATACGGCGGCGTCAGACCCAGATCCCGATAATTCGAAGAAACGAATAACCACGCCACACTCACCATCGAATCAAGATTGTCCGGAATCGTGCGGTCCAGCTGTCGAGTCGCCAGCAGCTGCTGGGCCTCCTGCTGACGCCCCTCCTGAACCAGCATCGCCGCAAAGGCCAGACACACTTCCGTCGCCGCTCGACCCGTTCGAGGTAATGTCTTCCCCGCAATCTCAGACTCACACGCCGCAAACGCCACCTTCGCCGCCGCTGCGTCACCCGCCGCACGCGATCGCCAGTAGTGCGCTGCCTGCGGGATCACTCGGTAAAACGATCGCGATCGATCCACCACCAGCAACTGACTTAACTCAGTCGCCGCCTCCTTCGAATTCCCCAGACGCAGCCAGATATCACCCGTCATCCGCCGCGCTAACGGCTTGTCGCGAAGCTCCTGACGGGCTAACACCGTCATCCGCTTCACCTGCTCCTCCACTGCGACCGCCGGAGTTGACTGAGCACTGGCTTGCACCGCAGCAGCCGCGGCCGCTGCTTTCGCCTTCGCTTCCGCTTCCTCCGCCGCTGCTAACTCCTCAAAACTACTCAGATCCCGCGGAGTCTGCAGTGCGGTCGTGTCAGGCTTCTTCGTCAGTAACGGGACCACAACCGCCGTCAAACCCAGCAACACCGCCCCACCAATCCCGTAAATCAGCAGCGGATTCCGCTTCCGCGGAGCTGATGCTTCGGCCGCTCGCCGTATCGCCTCGGCCTCGTCAGCCAGTCGCGTCGGACGTCGCTCCGCCTTCTGCTCCGCAGGATCCTCGGCCGTAAAAATCGGCACCATACACTTGACGTTGGCGCACTTCACCGGCTTGCCCAGCGCAGCCTTCGGGACAAAACCCACCTGCTCGCACATCGGACAGACAACCTTCTGCAGCCGACCCTTCTCGGGCTTCAACGCCGCTGCGATCGCCTGACTGGCACCACCACCACCGATCCCAAACGGATCGTCCTCGTCCACCACCATCCGGTTACCAGGCTTGCCAGCAGCACCCGCTCCCGACCCCGACCCAGACCCCGCAGCTGCTCCAGACTTGCTGCCCGCCCCGGCTCCGGACCCCGCACTACCTCCCGCTGCAGAACTCGCACCCGGCTTTGCCGCCGGTGGATCAGGCTGACGACGCGCCCCAGGACGATTCACTCCCGGACGCTGCTGCGGCTGCGGAGTATTCCGGGCACCACGCGAACCGTCCATCGCCGCTCCGCAGAATGGACAATCCACCGCATCGTCGTCCAGAACTGACTGCCCACAGGAAGGACACGTTGGCAGAGCCATCTCGCTTCTCCACAGTCGCCAGCCGTCGCACGAAGACAGGTCGCAGACAACCAGCCACACGTAATTCAAGTCTTATCGGGTTCCACTAGTCTACGTCAGAAACGCAGAATGGGCGAGTCGCACCGTGGGATTACGCCAGGAATGACGCACTTCCACCGACCGCCCCCCCGAAAAAAAAAGGGGGAATCCGAAATCCGGATTCCCCCCGCATACTCTGACCACAGCTCGGCCCTCAGGCCATCACTGCATCGCCGGACCCGCACAGCGGATCAGATGGTCTTTGTCGATGTAGACGACTTCCTGAGACTGGTCCGTGTGAGTGAATGGTACCGGCCAGTAAGCTCGCACCGTCTTGTCATAGTAAATCGTGCACTTGTAGTGGCAGTGATGCAGGCGAGCAGGCCCGACCAGCGGATACACCTTACAATCATCCAGTCGATCAACCAGCGGTTCCACAACAATTCGCACGTTGTTGATCTGAGTTTCCTGGAAGAAGGCAAAGCCACCAGCCGGATCATTCGGCATGGCTCGCATCACCTGGTCTTCGCTCGGCGGATCCACGCAGAACACGTCGCCCTCAACCGGATCCAGTACTGGAACCCGATTGTAACGCTCGTCTTCATGCAGCTTGTCTTCAATCAACTGGCTCTGATAGGCCGGTACCGGCACCGCAGGCAGCGTCTTGAAGAATCGCATGTAAGTCCACAGCACACTGACGAAGCCACCCGTCAGCGTGCAACCGCTGTTCGAGAGGAGCAACAGGCAGATTGTCGTCAGCACGACCCCGCGCCGCAGATGCCTGCCAAAGGTTCGCATGGTCGTGTTTCCTGATGAAACGTTTGAACTTGCCATGAGTCCTGATCCTCGCCGCTCAGCCAGCAACCTGCGGCAGTCTCTGTCGTAATCCCCAAAACACCCGCTGAGAACCTCAGCGTCCTTCCTGATATCGAACCCGCATTTCCCTTGACTTGTGAAAATATTTGGATTTTGCGGGCAGGAACGCCAGAATCGATTGGGCCGGTCGTACCGGTCGCCCGAATTTCACGGTTCCTGAGGGCAATTCTCGGCCAGCAAAGACCGCTGCCACACTCTCTCAGGCCGGATTTCCCCCGTAAATCACTGGGAACGAGGACGTCAACACACAGCCCGGCAAGGGACCGGCAGTTTCCGCTGATCCACCCCACCCCCCCAGCCGTCTCGCGATCAACCCGCGGCGGACATTGCCCGCAGGCCCTGCAGAAATACCACCGCTGTGGCCAGCACACCCACGAAAAACGAAAGCGCCAGCCCCAGCACCGCCAGCGACCGCGGTTCACGACGCAGACCGTAAAACAAATTCACAAACAGCGAAATACCCGTCAACAGCAGACTGCCACACAACAATAATGCAATCAGCCATGCCAGTGGCGAGCTCCCGTCCAGCGACTTCGACCGCCCGGACGACTCCAGCCACCACACCAGCAGCAACCACAACCCATGCCCCAGCAGCTGTGCCACACTCAGACTAAAACCTGCCAGCGCAGCACGATTTCGCCGCAACTGCACCAGCAACGGTTCATCCTCGGTGTCCACAAAACGCACCGGCGGAGCCGCGTCCACATCCAGCCTCGGACGACGACCCGCCCCCTTGCCACGCTTCCCCACTCAACCCGCCCCGATTTCAAAAATCGCTTCCACTTCCACCGCTGCCCCCGTCGGCAAGGCCGCAAATCCCAGGGCACTGCGAGCATGGAAACCGGCACCCTCGCGACCAAAAATCTGATGCAGCATGTCGCTGCAGCCATTGATCACCAGATGCTGCTCCACAAAATCCGGTGCCGAATACACACAGCCCAGCACCTTCAACACACGCAGATCATTCAACGTGCCATGCGCATTGAAAACCGATCGCAGCAGCTTGCGACAGCACTCCTGAGCCGCAGCATAGCCCTGTTCCACTGTCATCTCTTTGCCCAGAACTCCCTTCAGATCACTCACATGACCAGAGGTGATCAGCAGGTTCCCGGTACGCACACACATGTTCAGATAGCCCGCCGGCTGAGGTTCAAAACAGACACCCAGTTCGCGCGCCCTGTCATTTGCTGTCATTTGGTTGAGTTTCTTCGTGAGACCTGAGAAAACACCGCTGGCCGACTTCTGAGGAACCAGACCCGTCTGTTAGTTTTAGGACGACTGACGAAGTCCCGCAAGCAACTACGCCTCCCAGGTCACCCCGTTGCCGACCGTGAAACTCCGTCCCACACCCAAATCCATTCCCCCAGGCACTCTCAGGTCACCACTTCCCAAAGATCCGGCTCACATGGAAACCCACAACCGGAACCAGGATGCCACAACAGAACAACGGATGCAGGCCATCGAGGCTGCTATCGCTTTTCTGCAGCATGACGTCGATTCCCTCAACCAGTCCATCCTGACCACCCTCCGCCGACTTCAGGAATTTGAAGAGAGATTCACGCGAATTGAACACGAACTGATTACTGCTCAGCAGCAACCCGAACGGCGGGATCCGACTGGTGAACGCCCGCCACACTACTAAAACTAGCTCACCAACCGTCCTGCATTACCTCAGGAATTCCCCTTATGCTCTCTCAACCCTCAGTTTCAGCTCAGCGGTTCGCTGTCACAACCCTGCTGGTCGCAACCTGCTGCCTCACGGCTCCCGCACTCGCCGTGCCGCAGGCCCCCGCCACAGCCACCGGCGTCGTGTTCCTCGATCAGAACCAGAACGGCCAGCATGACAGCGGTGAACCCGGACTTCCGGGGGTCCGCGTCTCCAACGGTCGCGAAGTCGTAGCCTGCAATCAGCAGGGCCAGTACGAATTACCCGTCGACGATGATACCATCCTGTTCGTGATCAAGCCGTCCGGTTACCGCACAGCCATCGATGCCCTCAACATCCCCCGCGGCTACTACATTCACAAACCCGCCGGCTCACCCAAACTGGATTTCCCCGGAGTTGCCCCGACCGGCCCCCTGCCGAAATCGGTTGACTTTCCGCTCTATGAATCCCCGGAACCCGCCGCCTTCGACGTCATCTTCTTCGGTGATCCACAACCCCGCAATCAGCAGGAAATCGACTTCATCGCTCACGATGTCGTCGAAGAACTGGTCGATGCCGACGCCGCCTTCGGCGTCACACTCGGAGACATCCTGTTTGATGACCTCAGCCTGTTCGATAACTTCAATCGAGCACTCAGCCACATTGGAGTCCCCTGGTACAACGTGATCGGCAACCACGACATCAACTACGCCTCAGAAAATGATGAACTCAGTGACGAAACCTACGAACGCGTCTATGGCCCACCCTATTTTTCCTTCGACTTCGGCCCCGTGCACTTCATCGCAGTGGACGACATTCACTGGATGCGCGATGGACAGAAAAAGTTGTACCGGACCGGACTCAGCGAAGACCAGCTGACATTCATTGAAAATGATCTGAAACATGTTCCACAGGATCGGCTGGTCGTCGCCATGATGCATATCCCACTCGTCAAATCCACACCATGGATCGAACCGCGTCGCGAACGTCTGCTGCGTATTCTGGAAACTCGCGAACACTGCATCTCACTCGCCGGACACACTCACCACCACGAACATGTCCTCATGAATACCGCTGATGGCTGGAAAGGCAGTCGCCCACACCACCACATTATCAACGTGACTGTCTGCGGCGCATGGTGGTCAGGCAAACCTGACGAACAGGGAATTCCGCACACCATGTGCGCCGATGGCACTCCCAACGGCTACACCATCATGCACTTCGACGGGCAGAAATACCTGCTCGACTACAAAGCCGCCCGCCGCGATAAACGCGAACAGATTCGCATCACGGCACCGGAATCTGTTCCACTCGCCGAGTCTGCAACAGCCGAGTTCCGTGCCAACGCTTTCAATGCGATCCCCGGAGCCCTCGTGCAGTACCGCGTCGCCGGCGGGCCGTGGCTGGAAATGACTAAGACAGAAAATGAAACCGACCCGGTCTTCCAGAAACTGTTTGACGAGGAAAAACAGCTCGGTGACAAAGTTCCCTGGCGCAAACTGGCCTCACCCATGGTCTGCCCACACCTCTGGAAAGCTCCCCTCGGAACTGTCGCCGGGACCGGCAACCTGCTGATTGAGGTCAAAGTCACCAACCCCAACGGACAGGTGCTCGAAGGTCAGCGAACCATTCGCGTCGATTAGCCCGAAAACACGTCAGGTTCATCAGACAGCACATCACGCAGGGCCCTTGCTGGAGCACATCGTCGTGGCAGAGATCGTGACCTTTGGTGAAATCATGCTGCGACTGGCGCCCTCCGGTGTCGATCGAATTCAGCAGGCACTTCCCGGTTCTCTGCAGGCGGCATTTGCCGGGGCTGAAGCCAACACCGCCGTGTCCCTCGCCCTGCTGAATGCGTCCGTCGAATTCGTCACCGCACTCCCCGATGGCCCGCTCAGCGATGCCTGCCTCACCAGTCTTCGCAGTACAGGCGTCGGGCTGCAGCACGTCAAACGCACAGCCAACGGTCGACTCGGGATCTTCTTCGTCGAAACCGGTGCCAATCAACGATCCACACAGGTCTGGTACGACCGCGAAGCCTCTGCCATCAGCCTCGCTGCGCCTGCAGACTTCGACTGGCCCGCAATCCTGAAAAACGCCCGCTGGCTGCACCTCACCGGAATCACTCCTGCCCTCACTCAAACTGCCGCTGAAACAACCCTCGCTGCCGCTCGCACCGCCGTCAGCATGGGAGTCCAGGTATCCTTCGACCCCAACTTTCGCTCCCGCCTGTGGCGCTGGAACCCCGCGAAGTCCCCTCTGCAACTCGCCTCCGAAACACTCCGCGAACTGATGCCCTGCGTCAGCCTGATGTTTGGCGGAGAAGAAGACTGTCGCCTGCTGGGAATTGAACTGCCGGAAAACCCATCCGCTGATCCCGCAGATCGCGCTCTCGCCGCCGCTCGCGCTGCCTGCCAGCAGTGGCCCCGCATCCGCTACTTCGCTTCCACGCTCCGTGAACAGGTCTCCGCCACCCATAACAACTGGAGCGGCCTGCTGTATGAAGCCCAGTCCGATACAGTCTCACGCGCCCCCCTGCGACAGGGATCTGTCCGGCCCTGGGAGATTCGGCAGATCGTGGACCGCGTGGGCAGCGGAGACGCCTTCGACGCCGGAATCCTGCTCGGACTCACACAGCCACAATTCGACCCGCAGTGGACCGTGGAATTTGCCACCGCCGCCAGCTGCCTCGCCCATTCCATCGTCGGCGACTGGAACTACGCCACTCGCGCAGAGATCGAAGCCCTCATGCAGGGATCAGGGTCCGGTCGAGTCATTCGTTGAGCACACAGACACTCAGTCCGCACGCCCAACGGCCGCACGCACCGCCTCCAGCAAACCATCCCACGTGGACTCCGTTGCCTCGGCCGAAATCTGCAGACCCGCCTCAGCCGCCGCCCCCGATGTCAGACCGCTGATACTGGCCAGTCGCGTCGACTGCGGTAAAGGCCACAAACCACTCTCACGCAGTAATTCCGCCAGCCGCCGAGCCATTGCGGGACTGCTCAGACAAATCCAGTCCAGACGCCCTTCCCGTATCCGCGTCGGTATCTCCTCCGGCAGACTTGCAGCATCCTCATTGCGATACACCACCAACTGCCTTACCTCTGCTCCCGCTGCACTCAGACGCTCCGGCAAAACGTCCCGCCCACGACTGCCACGCACCCACAAAACCGTGCGACCAGTCACCGCGCTGCCCAGTGCCTCCACCAGTGACTCAGCCCGAAACTGCTCAGGGACCACATCCGCCACAATGCCCCGCTCCGCCAGACTTGCCGCCGTACTGCTGCCCACGCAGGCAATTCGAACACCACCCAGCGCACGCACGTCACGCCCTGCAGCTCGCAACTGACTGAAGAACTCACGCACTCCGTTGGCACTGGTAAAAATCACCCAGTCAACACCCGACAGCCCACGCAACTGCTCCTGAACCTGCTCAGCCGCCACACCCTCTACCGCCAGAATCTCCAGCAGCGGCATCGGAACTGGCTCGCCACCGCCCCGAATAATCTGCTCCAGCACCACCCCCGACTGATCCTCCGCACGCGGAACACCAATCGAAACGCCGAAAAATGGCAACTGCTCGTACCACGACAGGCCGCTCCGCTGCATCACGCAGTCTCCTACAATCACCAGTGACGGCGGCTGCAGCCGAGCCCCCGCGGCCAGCTCAGGTAAAGTCGCCAGAGTCCCCGTCAGAATCTGCTGCGTCGGCAGAGTCGCCCGGCAGATCACAGCACAGGCCGTCGCACCACTCAGCCCCTGCTCCTGCAGCCGACTGCATAACTCAGACAACCGATTCAGACCCATGTAAAAAACCAGCGTCCCCGGAAACGCCGCCAGCGCCCGAAAACATAATCGCGTGCCGTCACGAGTCGGATCCTCGTGCGCTGTCACAAAGGCCACCGCCGAAGATGCATTCCGATCCGTAAACGAAATCCCCGAATACTCCGCCGCCGCCGTCGCCGCTGTGATCCCCGGAATGATCTCAAATGGGATACCCGCCTGCCGCAGCGCCTCCGCCTCTTCTCCCCCACGCCCGAAAATGCAGGGGTCACCACCCTTCAGACGCACAACACGCAGACCCTGTCGAGCCGCTTCAATCAACCGCCGATTGATCTCCTCCTGAGGAACAATCGCTGCACCCGCCCGACGAATTCGCGACGTCCGCTCGCAACGACCACTCGTCAGCCGCAGCAACAATGGATTCACAAGGCCGTCATACAAAACCAGATCCGCCTGCCGCAACACCTCAACAGCTCGCAGAGTAATCAGACCGGGATCCCCCGGGCCCGCTCGGGTCCGCTCAGAAACACCCGCACGGCGAACCCATCCGGCCCTGGCGATCCATCGAGAT
>CAXBSH010000025.1:0-30413 GCA_963977705.1 uncultured Planctomycetaceae bacterium | reverse complement strand
AGCAGGAATGCTCGGGCTACATTTTGTCCTCGGCGTCAGGAATGCCCGGGCTACGGTTGTCGCCAGAACTCCAACAACGCCCCCTGCTTCCCACACTCGCCAATCCTGCGTTGACACACTTCACACTACCAGATCCGCCACCGCAGAAACAGCTGCAGTATCCGCTTCACAAACGGAGTCAGCCGTTGACGATTGTACTGATCTCCCAGCCGCCGCAGCGCGTCAGCCACTGTCGGATAAGGGTGGATGACCGCAGCCAGCCGTGACACTTTCATGCCGTTGACCATCGCCACACTGACTTCCGAAATCAGCTCCCCGGCATGTTCACCCACAATCGTCGCGCCCAGAATTCGACCGTTGCGACGGGCCACATACAGTCGCACAAATCCGTTCGTGCTGCCATCCAGAACCGAACGATCATTCGCCGACAGATCTCCAGTCAGAGTCAGCACGTCAGCGGATCGCTGCCGGGCCTCCTGATCGCTGAGCCCCACCGCGGCGATTTCCGGTGAGCAGTACGTGCAGCGAGGAATCAGCAGACGACTGGCTCGCGCTCCACCGGCAAACAGGCTGTTCTGCAGAGCTGTCCGAGCGAGAAAATCAGCGGCATGCGTCAGCCGCTCCGCACTGCTTACATCACCCGCCGCATACACCGCAGTATTCGTCGTCTGCAGTCGATCATTCAGCAGCAGCTGCCCGTCCGCTGTCAGGCGAATCCCCGCTGACCCCGGCTGCAGTTCATGCACCGTCGACCGACGACCGGCTGCCACCAGAATCTGATCACAATCCACCTGCACGATCTGTCCGCCCGTCTGCACCTGAATTCTTCGCCCACTACCCTGCTCAGTCACTGCCAGCGGACTGGCGTTCAGCAGCACTGTGACACCGTCTCGATCAGTCAGCTGCCGCAGCAGAATCTCGGCTGCCGCAGGAGCCTCCCGAGGCAGCAGCTGGGCAGCCCGCTGAATCAGCGTCACCTGAGAACCAAAGCGAGCAAAAGCCTGCGCCATCTCAACGCCGACAGGCCCACCACCAATCACCGCCAGCCGACGGGGTAATTCGGTCAGTGAAAACAGATTACGATTGGTCAGTACACTGTCAGCCGTCAGTCCGTGCACATCAGGAATCACCGGCTCACTGCCCGTCGCTATAATGGCCCGCCGAAAGTTCAGTCGGTGACCAGCACAGGTGATCACATTTTTTGCCGCAAACTGCGCCTCACCAAACCAGACATCCACTCCCAGACCACGAAAACGCTCGGCAGAATCATGCGGACTAAGCCCCGCCCGCAATTGTCGCAGTCGCTCCATCACTGCAGCAAAATCCACATGCCCCGCTGCGCCCTTGATTCCCAGCGTATGAGCATCGCGAATGGCGGCCATCCGTCGCGAAACGCTCAACAGAGCCTTCGATGGAACACAGCCGAAATTCAGGCAGTCACCCCCCAGCAGAAAACGCTCGATCAGCGCGACACGAGCCCCCAGACCGGCTGCACCTGCCGCTGAGACCAGCCCCGCCGTACCACCGCCGATCACCACCAGATCGTAAACAGCTGGCGGCTGCGGAGTTGTCCAGTCGGAGGGATGCACCTGCTGCAGCAACTGACGATTACTGCCGTCATCCGGGCCCAGAAACCAGTTGAAATTCAAACCCGCCATTCGCGAATGTTTCCTGAGCCCACAACTGCCGGATACTAACGCTTCTGCTGCCGCAGATTCTCAAACAGATACAGTCCCGACTTGCCGGGACACACCAGATCCAGATCACCATCAGCATCAATGTCCACAACTGACATCTGCAGACCTGTACCGGCGGAACCCTTCGGGAAATCCTTCAACGCCCAGCGATCTTTGGCATTTTCCGGAGCATTCACGGCGGGGTCGCCCTGAAATACGGTGTGCTTCTGCCATGTCCCCGCCTTGCGATCGTACTGAAAATAAAACACCACAGACCCGTCAGTTGCCCCAGCCTCAGATTCATGCGCGTAAACCCGCTTGCCCGTCACCAGTTCCGGTTCACCCTCACCATCCAGCTGCGCCAGCACCAGCGTATGCACCTGCGAAAATGTGTCGTCAATGGTCTGCTTCTGCCACTGACGACTGCCATCCGGCTGCTTCGTCTGCCGCAGCCAGTACAACCCGAATCCATGACCGTTGCCATACAGCACGTCCTGCAGCTGATCGCCGTCCACATCATATCCCAGAATCATGATCCCGGCCGCACCCAGCGCGAATTCTGCATGGAAACTCCAGCCACCATCAGCCAACTGTTCGTACCAGCCCTTTGGAGTAATCACATCGTTCCGCCCGTCACTGTTCAGATCACCCGCTCCCACACCATGACCAGCACCCTCTGCCCCCAGATCGCGGCGAGTCCACTTCACGGGATTGCGGGATGTCAGTTCATAAAACACCACGGTACTGCCCACATTGGGCAGGAATTCCGGCTGAGCATCCCCGACAAGATTCACCATCTCACCCGTTTCCATATTTCCGGGCAGATCAATCTCATGTTCCTGCCATGCCGCAGTAGCAGGGCCACCAGGATTCTGTACCCAGCCAACTCGCTTGCCAAAATAATTGCAGGTCACGATGTCAGGACGTCCATCACCGTTGACATCCAGTGGCGAGTCAGCGAAGTCTTCGTGATAGTGCGGGTTCGGTCCGCTGGCCGGCACCTCGCGAACCTTGTGTCGAGTCCACAATGGAGCCTCGTACCATGAATCACCACAGAAAATGTCGATCCGACCATCACCGTTGAAATCCGCCGTTCCACACGCCTCGTATGGCGACTGATCGTTGATGATGTGCTGCTTCCACTGCACAGACTGCGGCTCGCCAGCCAGACCAGCAGACGAGATCACCAGCAGACTCAGGCAGGCCGAAAAAACTGGCTGAACATGTTTTTGAAACAGCATGAATGAAGCTCCGGCACACGTCACGACATAAAGAATCAGGAAACACTACCCTCAGAACTGCGGACAGTGTCCGGAAAAACAGCCATCCATGCAACCGAGCACCTCAGCGGGCCCGCGGTGCTGTTCTGAGTGCTCTGCAGCAGATATACTGACACGCCCGTTCCATTCGGCTGAAGCTTCCTGCAGGAAAACTGTGCATGTATCAATTCTCAAGTGTTTTGCCGGCCTGCGTGCTGGCACTGCTGCTGAATACAGTCTGCGTCGCTACCACCAGCGCTCAGATACCTCCGGGAATTCCCGTCATTTCTGCACAGTCCGCCGGCTTCGATGAAGCGCGACTGAAGGTCATCGAAGAAGTGGTTCAGGAAGGCCTGTCGCAGTCTAAGATGCCAGGCTGCGTGGTCGTCGTTGGCTGCCGGGCCGGTGTGGTTTACCAGGGTGCGTGGGGGTCTCGCCAGACAGTTCCTCAGCAGCAGCCTATGGATTTGACCACGGTCTTCGATCTGGCCTCGCTGACCAAGCCGATTGCCACAGCCACCAGTATCATGCTGCTGATACAGCAGGGGAAAATCCGTGTGGATGCTCCAGCTGCCACTTACTGGCCTGAGTTTGCTCAGCAGGGGAAAGATGGCATCCTGATTCGACACCTGCTCACGCATACGGCAGGGCTGATTGCCGACAATTCCATCAATGACTACACGGGCACACCAGACGAGTCGATGGCGAAAATTGCAGCCTTAAAGCCGGTTGCGGCACCGGGCGAACAGTTCATTTACAGTGACGTCGGATTTCTGGTTCTTGGTCGAATCGTACAACTCGTCAGTGGCAGGAATGTTCACGAGTTTTCGCGCGAGTCCGTTTTTCAGCCGCTTGGAATGACGGAAACCGGTTATCTGCCCGGTCCTGAACTGCGTGCTCGTGCCGTTGTGACCGAGCAGCGTGAGGACCGCTGGATGCAGGGTGAAGTCCATGATCCGCGTGCCTATGCACTGCAGGGCATCGCTGGACATGCAGGCCTGTTTTCCACGGCCAGTGATCTGGCACGCTATGCCGTCATGATGCTCAATAACGGCAGCCTTGGATCCGTACAGATTCTGCAGCCCGACACATGGAAACTGATGACCACGGCGGTTGACGTGCCGCGGGGCCGTCGTGCTCTCGGCTGGGATTCCCGCACCGGCTACTCCTCAAATCGCGGCGATCTCATGACCTCAGCCGCCTTTGGACACGGTGGTTTCACCGGAACCGGCATCTGGATCGATCCACTGGCCGATCTGTTTGTCATCTTCCTCAGCAACCGTGTTCATCCGGATGGCAAAGGGCTGGTGAACCCCCTGATTGGTCGCATCGGAACCATCGCCGCAGGTGCTCGACGTGCCCCGCCGAAGATCCCGACTGCCCAGGTCCTGAATGGTATTGATGTGCTGCAGCGCGATGGCTTCGCAGCCCTGCAGGGACGCAGAGTGGGACTGATCACCAATCAGACCGGGCTCAGCCGTGATGGGGTCAGCACCGTACGACTGCTGCACTCGGCCAAAGGAGTCCAGCTGAAGGCACTGTTCAGCCCCGAACATGGACTGGAGGGACGCCTTGATATCCCGAAAATCGGCGACCAGCAGGATACCACCACCGGCCTGAAAGTGTTCAGTCTCTATGGCGAAACTCGCACACCGACCCGGGAAAGTCTGCAGGATCTTGATACGCTTGTCTTCGATATTCAGGACATCGGCTGCCGTTTCTATACCTATCTCTCAACGATGGGTAATGCCATGCAGGCTGCTGCCGATCACAACCTGAAGTTTGTGGTCCTTGACCGTGTCAACCCGGTGTGCGGCACAGCAGTGGATGGACCAATTCTTGAGGACGGAGAGCAGTCCTTTGTCGGCTATCACACAATTCCGGTACGACATGGCATGACAGCCGGAGAATTGGCGCGGATGTTCAGCAGTGAAAAGAACATCAAGGTCGACCTGCAGATCATTCCAGTGGCGGGCTGGCAGCGCAGTCAATGGTTCGACGAAACAGGACTCACGTGGACAAATCCCTCGCCCAATATGCGAAACCTGAATCAGGCACTGCTTTACCCAGGTGTCGGACTGCTGGAGATGACCAACCTGTCTGTGGGACGTGGTACAGACACTCCATTTGAAATCATCGGAGCACCGTGGCTCAAAGAGCAACGCTTCGCCGAGCACCTGAATGCCGCAGGACTGCCGGGAATCCGTTTCATTCCCGTGCGATTCACGCCCCTGTCAGCGAAATTTCCAAATGAAGTCTGCGGCGGTGTGCAGCTGATTATTACCGATCGCCTTATCGTGGATCCTCTGGCCACAGGCATTCAGCTGATGTGCAGCCTGCAGGCCCTGCACCCAACGGACTGGCAGACAAAGAATCTGAATCGGCTGCTCAGTAGTGTGCCGGTGCGAGATGCAGTTCTGGCGGGACGCGATCGTCATGAGATTCAGCGGCTGTGGCAGGCGGAGCTGGCGAAATTCATGGAACGTCGGCAGCAGTTCCTGCTGTACGAATGATGCATCCGTTCTGGTTGCCAAACGATCGTGCCGACGTCAGACTGTCTATACCTGCCTTTCCTGCCCTACACTGCCCTGACAACAGGCCGCAGACCTATGCCAAAATCCATCATCTGTGTTCTTCCGGTTTTTCTGTCTCTGCTGTGCGGATCCGATCTGCTGGCAGCAGCGCCACAAACTGATCAGTTTCCTGCTGCGTTCAATACAGATCCCCCCGATTCCAACCCTCCTGCTCCCGAAGAAATGGTGCAGTTGATCCAGTTGCCCGAGGGATTTCAGGCGACATTGTTCGCGGGCGAACCGGACGTTCAGCAGCCCATCTGTATGGACTTCGATGATCGCGGTCGCATGTGGGTGGCCGAGAACTACACCTACAGTGGTGGCCCTTACGAGAAGAAACTTCGCGATCGCGTCATCATCCTCGAAGATACAGACGGTGATGGAAAACATGATCTGCGCAAGGTTTTCTGGGACCGTGGCTTTATGCTGACCAGCCTCACATGGGGCTTCGGCGGCCTGTGGGTGCTGCACGACGGCACGCTGTCGTTTATCCCGGACCGCAACGGTGACGATATTCCGGACAGTGAACCTGTGGTCATGCTGGATGGCTGGAGCAAAGACTGTGGTCACAACTTTGTCAGTGGCCTTGTCTGGGGCCCGGATGGCTGGCTCTACGGACGCCACGGCATCGTGGATACATCATGGCCCGGAGTCCCCGGGACACCAAAGGAAGAACGACCATTCATGAACTGCGGAGTCTGGCGTTACCATCCGGTACAGCACCTCGTTGAAGTCGTCTGCCATGGCACAACCAATCCATGGGGACTGGATTACAACGCAGACGGGCAGTTCTTTATGACCAACAACGTACAGGGACACCTGTGGCACGTTATCCCCGGTGCTCGCTACCAGCGCATGTATGGTCAGGATTTCAATCCGTTCAGTTTTGAACTGATGGATATGACTGCCGATCATTATCACTGGGATACCAGCCTCAAATGGACCGACAGTCGGGATGGCAAAGCAAACGACCTCGGTGGCGGACACTCACACGTCGGAGCTCTGATTTACCAGGGCGACAATTTCCCGAAGGAATACTTCGGGAAAATCTTTATGTGCAATACTCACGGACGACGCATCAACGTGAATCGTCTGGAGCAGGCAGGCAGTGGTTATGCTGGCCGGCGTGAACCGGACTTTATGCTCGTGAAAAATCCCTGGTTCCGTGGCGTGGATATCAAAATGGGGCCGGAAGGTGCCATGTACGTGGCCGACTGGTCAGACAATGGCGAATGCCACGATCACGACGGCATCCATCGTACCAGCGGACGAATCTACCGAATCGCATGGGGCAAACCCGAACTCACTGCCGCTCAGAAGCAGACTCTGAAAGGAAACAATCGACTTGCCTATCTGAATCCGGACTGGATCAACAAGCCGGACTGGTTCGGCAGACACGCCCGACGAATCCGTCAGGAACTGGTTGCCGCCGGGGAACTCTCCGGCCGTTCACTTGCGTCAATGGTCAGCCACGATTCTGCCCTGCGACTGCTGTTCAATGAAGCCTTCGGCGGAAACTCAAAAACGGAACTTGGTGCCGCCCTCGAATCCACAGATCCTCTGGTACAGGCCGAGGCGGTACGGCTGGCCACATCGACACCTCAGCGCCGCCAGCAGCATCTGACGGCACTACTGGCGCTCGCCGCCAGACCACAGGCCCCCACCACTCTGCTCGCACTGCTCAGTTCCCTGCAACGCATGGACTCGGAACACACCCAGGATGCTCCCCAGGTGCGGCTGGCCAGTGCCATTTTCAGCTGCCCGGAAAACCAGGCAGCCATCGCCGCAGACAAAAATCTGACTCTGATGGCGTGGTATGCCATTGAGCCATTTGTGGAAGTGCTGGGCATCTCGCCACTCCAGAACAACGCAAAACTGCAGCAGTTCGCTGTTCGGCGCATCGCCACCAGCACTCAGACACGCCCTGCCGCCGCCAACACAGTGCTCAGAATCATCGCTGAAAGCGCCGCAAGCTCAGACACGACGCGACGCACGGCGGCAATCGGACTTCTGGAAGCATTCCATACGGGACTGGCAGGCCGAGCAAAGGTCAGTCCGCCAGCCGACTGGACCGCCATTTATGCCGGCATTCAGAAGTCGGATTCAGCCGAACTTCGCCGCGCCGCCGATCGCCTTGCCGCCGTCTTCGGTGATGGTGCAGCACTGGCCGATCTCAGAAAACTGGCAGCCAACTCCGCCGCAGACTATACGGCCCGCGATCAGGCCATCCTCGCACTCGCTCAGGCGAAGGATACTGAGTCCATTCCGATGCTGTTCAACCTGCTGGGAGACCGCGCCGTTTACTCAACAGTAATCAAAGCACTGGCCGGCTTCGATCACCCCGATACTGCAAAAGAACTGCTCAATCGCATGGCCGGCTTCAAGGACGGCAACCGCGGACTGGCCGTGGATACACTCATCAGTCGCCGAACATGGGCCGATCAGCTGGTTGCCGCAGTCGAAGCCGGACGATTCGACGCCAAAGAACTGACTGCAGCCCAGGTTCGACAACTGCTGGCCTTCAACGACGAACACATCCGCAGCGTCCTTGAATCCCGCTGGGGCGTCATTCAGGAAACACCCGAAGCACGCCGAATCGCCATTGAAAAATGGCAGAAAACCATCACTCCCGATTCACTCGCCAAAACCAGCCTCGAAAATGGCGCTGAACTGTTCCGCAAAAACTGTGCCTCCTGCCATAAACTGTACGGTGAAGGAAAAACCATCGGACCGGATCTGACCGGAGCCAATCGCAGCAGCGTGGAATACCTGCTGATCAATATTCTCGATCCACATGCCGTCGTACCAAAGCAATTCACCACCTCCGTTCTCGTACTGCAGGACGGGCGAATCGTCACAGGTGTCGTAGTCTCTGAAACAGAGCAGACGCTTGTTGTACAGACCGATCGCGAACAGATCACACTGGCCGTGTCGGAAGTTGCCGAACGTCGTAATACCGGGCAGTCGCTTATGCCGGACGGCCTGCTGGATAAACTGACCGAACAGGAAGTCCTTGACCTGTTCGGGTTCATCATGTTCCGGAAGTAATCGTCGCCTGTCTGTTCCCAAGGACGTCCGCCATGATCGCGCTGATCGCCCACGATGCACTGAAAAACACGATGCTGCAGTTCGTGTCCGAACGACTGACGTTCTTCTCCGGACAGACACTTGTCGCAACCGGAAACACCGGACGCCTGCTTCAGGAACAGCTTGGACTGCAGGTTGAACGAGTGGCTCACGGGCCCAGTGGTGGTGACCTGATTATTGGTGGGCGAGTTGCCGAGGGTCGCATGCGGGCCGTGCTGTTCTTTCGAGATCCGTTGACCGCTCAGCCCCATGAACCGGACGTCTCAGCCCTGATGCGAGTCTGTGACGTGCACAACGTTCCACTGGCAACCAATCCGGCCACCGCAGCTGCTGTCGTCAGACACCTGCTGGACAACTCACCGACTTCCACCAGCTGACAACGCTTACGCCGTCAGTGAGTACGCGAATAGTGTTTGATGGCTTTCAGCTGAGCATCCAGATCTTTCATCGGAATGGCTTTTCCCTCGCCATAGCAAAGCGTCGAATTCAGGTTGCCCGGATGGACCTCCTGTACCTGATCCAGCTCAAGGACCAGCCGCTGCATCCACTCAGGAGGCTCGATACCGGATCCATGCCGAGTCTTCATAAAGGCGGAGATTCGCGCACGAAGCGTCTGGAAAATACCGTCCGTCTCTGCGGCAGTCCGCCCCGCAGCACCCGGAATCGCTTTGGGAACAAGAGCCGCTATCGCATTCTGCTCCAGCAGACCCACAATCTGCTCATGCACGTGATCATGCAGCGACGGAAGCTTTACACCGTATTTCTCCTCCAGCTCTCTCAGTGTCTCACACATCCCTTTTGCCGTCTCGGCAGTCTGCTTTGAAACGTCGGCCACCAACACTTCTGCCACATCCGTTTCTGACTGCCTGACCAGAACTTCATGCATCAGTTGCCACGGCACATACTCCCACTCAAAGCGATCATACATCGCCTCCATCTGCAGAAAATCCAGCAGACAGTACAGACGATTGCCGTAATCGCTGTAGGTAGTCGTCGTGTTGTATTCCATGAATCGATCAAAATTATCGATCAGACACTCCACGACAAACTCAGTAATCTCGGCGGCCTCTTCCATATCAAGCTCACCGCTCTCAAGATCATTCAGCACTGGGACACTCTGAGTCTGCCCAAGCGTCTCCTCAAGCTCCTCAAACATCGTCCCCACACCCTGATGCAGAATCGTTCGCAGATTCCCCAGCGTCAGGAACCGAGTATGAAACAACTCCTCGCCGTAACGCGTGATGAAGTCACGCACAGCAGCGGCAAACTTATCGTCAAACAAATCCTCCACGGTCGAAAGCCGCATCGAATGGCTGTGCCTGTTCCACATCCGGCGGTACACTCTGACCAGTTCCAGAATGCGTTTGAATACGGAATTCGTTCGCACGCTTCCCGTGACTCGCATGCGACTGCACGACTTCAACACAGCTTCCGTGGAACTCAGCAGACCCAGTCGAAACAGACGATCAAATTCCGTCACCGCCTGCCCGGATGGACGCGAATAGCGCTCCATACTCAGCGCTGTGTCCAGCACCATAAAGGTCTCTGTCAGCAGACCCAGACGCGGCAACTGACACAGCAGCACTCGCATGACCGCCTGCAGGGTCCGAGCCTTCAGGATGGCTGCCGGATGACCACCATTCTCAAATGGCACATACAACAAGGGGCGACGACTCAGCTCCTCTATGAATTCCGGGAATACCTGCTGCATATCCTCCGCACGATCACCAAACATCGCTGAAAATGTCTTCGAAATCAGCTGATCGAGACGTTCTGATTCACGGTTTTTCTCTGTCACCCCGACGACCGCTTCAATCAGTCGCTCAGCCATCAGGAATTCCACAGTCGTCGACAGAGCGTTCTGCATCAGCAGAAATCGACCCTGCATCTGAATGTCGTATTCCACATTGCTCTCAACACCACCACTCTGAGTCTGCACTTCATATTCACGCACTTCGTTGATCAGTACCTGCAGTCCCTGCAGCCGTCCACGAATTGCCACCAGCCAGTCCCGCATCAGCTCTCGGCGTTCCGGAGTCACATCGGTCCCCTGCCGGGACACCCAGACCGCCGCAATACTCCAGAGCGAACCAACGGTGTGCAGAAACTTCAGTCGCGGTTCAATCTGCCGATACAGGACCTCAAACTCCGTCGTACCCGGAGCCCCGGTCGACGAATCCATGGTATCACCCACGTTGCCATCGTCCGTCGAATCTCGGTAGGTGACGTCATCCCACGCCGCAGCCAGCGTATTCTGCTCCTCGTCGTCGGCGTCAAACAAATGCTCCAGATCCAGCTCTTCCTGCTTCGCACCCCGCCGGTCCGTCTTCCGCTGCTCCACATACGTACTCAGCTGCGGAACTTCCCAGAACTCACCCGCATTCGCCTCCATAAAGGCAAACAGTCGCCTGACACCCTTCCACCGCAAATCCGGTTCGCCCTGCTGACAGACACAGGTCAGCAGACGATGCAGCAGATTGTGAATCGAATGCGGGCCAGTCTCCAGCGGTACAGAATTCGCCATCCCCAGCCACTGCATCAGCAGTCCCATCGCAGCCACGTGGTCCTGCCTGTCCAGCAGTGAATTCACCACCTGCGCAAAACCCGATGGTGACCTGAACTCATCAACATGCTGACGCCAGAACGAAATATCTCCGGCCGCTTCACCCGCCTCACGCCACCGCGCCAGCGCCCGAGCAACCAGAATCGCACCCTCGACCGAACGCTGCCCCTCAACCTTCAGCAGATCATGCACCGTCGTCGTGGCATACGTGTCCCACTGCTCCGCCAGTACGCGAAAACGACCCAGCACTTCATCATGGATATCCGCTCTGCCCGATGCCGCCGCTTCACTCATAATCAGAGAACAACTGTCAAACAACCGCCCCATCAACTCCAGCAGCACGTCCACACGCGAATCCGGGATCGAATCCTCACGCGCAGAAAACAACGGGAATAACCCCTGAAACCCCAGAATGTTCCACGGATCAACAATGCCACCACATTCGATTCCCCGATGCAGCAGCTCAATCGATTCCGCAATCAGTCGCGCAGCCTCGTCCGGCAGCCCTGCCCTCAACTGCCGCGGAATTGCCACCAGACGCGCCGAAATCTCGGACTCAAAACGCGCCGCCAGACACGGAATCACTCCCGCCTCCTCGCGACTGGCCTGCTCATAGCCCATGCGAGCAAACACCCACGACAGATGCCGATGCTGAACCTGATCCGCTCCGTATTTCGCCAGATACATATTCAGTTCGTGCCGCACATGCCCGAACGGCTGCCGAGTCTGCTCAGCCAGCCTCCGCAGACGCACACCCCGCTCGCCCTGCGCCAGCCCCAGCAACATCTCATAAAATCCATCTCGCTGCCGAGCCACCATCGGCAGCAAAGTCGTCAGGGAAACAGATGAATCCCACGTCTGCGGACCCGATCCACTGATCGATGCCCCCATCAGAATTGTTCCCGTCAATACGACAGCAGCGTCGTACACACGCTCCGTTTCGGTCCCGAACCGACGATCACCGGGCGAGTAAATCCATGCGATCAATGCATCCAGAATCAGTCGTCGCACAACAAACCGACGGTAAAACCCTTTCGTATCAATCTCGTCCGGATCCCACTCGCCAAAAATGTAGTTGGTTCGCTTCGTCACCGGATGCAGGTGATCATGAGACCGCACATCCAGCACAAGCTCACTCAGTCGAGCAAACGAAAAATGCGTGCCCTCCAGCAGCGACTCCGGTAAGGTCCGAATGAAGCTGATCACCTCGCTGATCAATACCTGATAAGGACCAGCAGCGACACCCACGTCCGCTATATACAACGGCACCGGACAGAATCGCTCATGCAGGTACGTCTGAGCTTTCCGCCCGTTCTCCAGCACTGCTACAGGTCGATACCCGACAAACTGATTGAGCCGCCGAACAACCTCCTGCACCGCATCTCCGGATGACAGCGCCGGTCGCTCAGCGCGCACAGCCAGAGTCGTTTCAAACATACGAGCCAGCAGCAGCGGACTGAAAAAATCCGCATCAGAACAGTGCGCCAGCAGGTCCGCATGAAACTGCCGGTAGGACGGTAACACCTCACTCAGAGTCCGACCAATAATCAGTAACGCCTGCTCTGTCACAGCAAACGCACCCGCACCCGACTTCTGCAGCACACTCAGACTGCCTTCCAGAAGCCCCTGCAGATCCAATGGACTGCCGCCAGCCCGTCCGCTGACAAACAACTCATTCATGCAGATCCGAAAGCGAGCACTCGGAGTTCCATCAGAGAAATTCAGATACCCCAGCAGATCACGCAAACCCTCGTCCTCAGTCGGATCTGAGGCTGAAGAAAAAAGTTCTGGCTGTTTTCGAGATCTGCTGTTCACGCCCGCCCCATCTGCATACTGACCTGTCAAACACAGCCCCGAGACAAAGAGCGTCACACGGTACTGCTGTCACAACCACTCACCGCTGGCGCTAACGAGCATACTCGACGTTGCGAGTTTCCCGCAGGACAGTCACCTTGATCTCGCCAGGATACGTCAGCGTCTGCTCAATCGCCGTCGCAATGTCCCGACTCATCCGCGCTGCCTGCCGATCGTTGACTCGAGCAGAATCCACGATCACACGAACTTCACGCCCAGCCTGAATCGCAAACGCCTGTTCAACCCCCGGAAATCCACAGACCAGTGCTTCCAGCTCCTCCAGACGACGCACGTACTTCTCCAGAGTCTCACGACGAGCTCCTGGACGCGCCGCAGAAACTGCATCCGCAGCCGCGACAAGAACCGTATAGATAAACTCAGGTCGAATATCGTCATGATGACCGGCAGCCGCATGCACGACCTCAGCACCCTCACCATAACGCTTCAACAACTCAGCACCCACCGCCGGATGACCACCCTCCATCTCATGGTCCGCCGCCTTGCCAATGTCATGCAGAAATCCGCAGCGACGAGCCAGATTGCCGTCCAGACCCAGCTGCTCAGCCATCAAACCCGTCAGATGAGCCACCTCAATCGAATGCTGACGCACGTTCTGACTGTAACTGACCCGGAAATGCAACCGACCCATCAGATCCAGAACCTTCGGATGCAGACCGCGAATCCCAGCCTCCTCACTGGCCTGCAAGCCCAGACGCCGGATGTGCTCGTCCATCTCCTTCGTCGTCTCTGCCACGATCTCCTCAATACGAGACGGATGAATCCGACCATCCTGAATCAGCTTGACCAGCGTTCGTTTGCCAATCTCACGACGCACATTGTCAAACGCAGAAACAATCACGACACCCGGAGTATCATCGACAATCACATCCACACCCGTAGCCTTCTCAAATGCCCGGATGTTACGCCCCTCACGACCGATAATCCGACCCTTCACGTCGTCATTCGGAATGTCCACAGTCGAGACCGTAGTTTCTGACGTGTGCGCCGAAGCATATCGCTGCACCGCCATCCCGATGATCTCGCGCGCCCTCCGCTCACACTCCGTACGCAGCTCAGTCTCGTGCTTCATTATCAATGCACCAGTCTGATCAGCCAGATCACGATCCAGACGCTTCAATAACTGCTCCGTCGCCTGCTCCTTCGAAAGCTCACTGATCCGATATAACTGATCCTGCTCCTCGCGAATCATCCGGTTCAGCTCAGTTTCGCGAGCATCAATACTGCGAGTCCTGTCAGCCAGCTTCTGCTGCGTCGTCTGCAGCATCTTTTCCTTCTTGCGGAAAGCATCCTGCTGCTCATCAACCTGCGCCGAACGACGATCCAGATCACGCTCGTAATCACGCAGCTTCGTACGACTCTCCTCCAGCTTCGCCTCCAGAGACTCACGGCGCTGCAGCAGCTCTTCCTTCAGCCGCAACTCCTGATCCCGCTGCAGAGTCTCGGCTTCGCGACGAGCCGCCTCGATGATGTCATCCCGAGTCCTGAAGGCCCGACCACGAACCGCTCGCTCGGCAAACAAACCCGCCGCCAGACCGCCTGCTGCGGCCAGGATTCCTACAATCAACTCACTCATGGAACCGTCCTTATTGAAAACGGCCCCCAACCCGTCCGCCTGCGGACAAAATCTGCTCCCGGAATACCCGCAAATTACTCAAACACCAACAACTCCACCGCTGGTCGCACCGGAATTCCGGACAGCCAGACCAGACAAACCCACTCTCCCCGAATCCGGTATCAAACCGGCCCGCGACTGCAGACCGGGCAGGATGCCACCGCTGCAGAATAACACGGAATCAGACAGCCATCGGACGCAGGACGCAGACCCCCACGGCAGCACACACAGAGCCGCCAACGGATCATAACGCCGAGCGAATTCGACAGCGCCAGTCAGCTTACACACAGCTGCATCGGAGACCACAGTCGCCGACTCACAACTGAGACTTATGCACACCTCACCGTTGCCCCCCCACATCGCAGACCAGCAGCCCGGCCACTGCAACACCTGTCGCAGTCGCCGAAACATGATCCACATCAGCATGGGAATGAAATGCAGCATAAAATACGAAACTGCCGAAACCTGTCAGTCAGGGACGTCGAAGACACTTTGTGAGTTTGTCTCGGAGATTCTTAGTCTCGGAGATTTGCTGTACCTGCCCGGAGCTCATCCACCGGAACAGGCCAGGCACACAGATTTCGGGTGGGACCGACGACATATCGAGTCCTGAAGCAAACCACCAGAGATTTCCTGTCATCTCAGCCAGTGGCGCTCAGCTACTGCGACGTTCGCACACAATCCACGTCACCAGAAATCCACAGTGAAAAGAGCCCAAAACCCCCGCGATGGCCCCTTACAGGCCCACCCGAAAATCCACGCTCCCCCCACTGTACAGGATCTGAACTCCTGCACCGTGCAATGTATTCCGAGCGAACAGGCAATTCAACCGGATCGAGACTGCCGGACGGGAATCACACCCAATTCCACAAAAATCCGGCCCTGTTCACACTTTCACGCCACCAATTCCCCCGGCGGATTTGACCCTGAACCACGCCGGCTCTATCGTGGACGTCTTTCAGCCCTCCGGGCACGTCCACTCCCACCTCAGGATCACCAGAACATGAAACGCGGCCTACTGCTGCTGGCGCTGGCCCTCGTCGGCTGCCAGGTTCAGGACTCCCAGTCAACCCCCGCAACCGGCACCTCCGAAGGAACTCCGGCTGCCACCACTCCCGGCACCACCCCCGAAACACCGGCCGCCGGAAAACGAATGTCCGTGGCATTCGTCACCAACCAGATCGCTGACTTCTGGAAAATCTCCGAAGCAGGCTGCATCACCGCATCGAAGGAATTCGATATGGACGTGCAGGTCATTATGCCCCCGGAAGCCACCGCTGTCGTGCAGAAACAAAAGGTCGAAGACGCCATCGCCAGCGGAATCCAGGCCATCGCCATCAGCCCGCTCGATGCTGATAATCAGGTCGAATGGCTGAACAGCCTCGCCAGCAAAATGCCCCTCATCACCCACGATTCCGATGCCCCAGGCTCAGAACGACTCGTGTACATCGGCATGGATAACTACGCGGCCGGTCGGGCCTGCGGCGAAATCCTCAAACAGGCGCTCCCCGACGGTGGACAGGTGCTGCTCTGCATCGGACGCCTCGAACAGGACAACAGCCGGTATCGCCGCCAGGGTGTTATTGACGTTCTGATGGGACGCGATCGCACCATCCAGTTCTACAAGGATCAGCCCAATGGTTTTGACCCGGTCGAGGAAGAAATCAAAGGTGACAAGTTCACCATCGTCGCCACTGTGACGGACCAGGGCAAACCCGAGGTCGCCCTGCAGAAAGCTGAAGATGCTCTTGTCAAATACCCGGAACTCAAAGGCATGGCCGGCCTGTTTGAATACAACCCACCAGCCTGCTACCAGGCCCTGAAAAAATCCGGAAAACTCAAGCAGGTGGCACTCGCCGGTTTCGACGAAAACGACATCACACTGCAGGCCATCAAGGACGGCGAATGCGCCGGCACCGTTGTCCAGAACCCCTACGAATACGGTTATCAGTCCGTGAAAGTCCTCCGTGAGCTGCTCAGCGGCAACCAGCAGGTCATTCCGGAATCCCGCTATATCGACATCGCGCCACGATCCATCACTGCCGCAAATGTTGATACCTACTGGGAAGAACTGAAGCGCCTGAAGGGCCAGTAGTCGTCATGAATACTGCTGTCGCTCCGCGCCTCGAAGTTCGGGACATCGAAAAATCGTTCCCAGGAGTTCGTGCGCTCAGGAAAGTCAGCCTGCAGGTATTTCCCGGTGAAGTGCTGTCGGTCGTCGGAGAAAACGGCGCCGGCAAAAGTACACTGATGAAGATCCTTGCAGGAGTTCACTCGCCGGATGCAGGACTGCTGCTGGTGGATGGCCAGCAGCAGCAGTTCGCCCGCGTCGCAGACGCCATGCAGCACGGTATTGCCCTGATCCATCAGGAACTGAACCTGGCAGACAACCTGAATATCGGGGCCAATCTGTTTCTGGGACGTGAACCGCGAAAATTCGGGCTGATCGACGATCAGGCCATTCGTCGCCAGTCCGAAAGTCTGCTGCAGCGGATTGGCCTGAAATTCTCACCAGAGACTCTCGTTCGCGACCTCACGGTTGGCCAGCAGCAGATGGTAGAGATCGCCAAGGCGCTCTCAATCAATGCGCGCGTCCTGATCATGGACGAACCAACCTCCAGTCTCTCTGCAGCTGAATCCGCCCGACTGTTCGAAGTAATTCGTGACCTCCGACAGCAGGGCGTCAGCATCGTCTACATCTCACACCGCCTTGCCGAAGTACAGGATCTTTCCGATCGCGCCGTCGTACTGCGCGATGGTGCCAGCGTTGGCAGTCTGCAGCGCGGGCAGATTACACACGACAACCTCGTACGACTGATGGTCGGTCGGGATGTCTCCCGCATCTTCTCACGCAGCCCGTGCCCCCCGGGTCAAACTGTCCTCGAAGTTCACAAACTCAGAACGGGCACCTGGCCCGCACACGAAGTCAGCTTCAGTATCAAAGCCGGTGAAGTGGTCGGCATCGCCGGACTGGTCGGCGCCGGACGAACAGAGCTGCTGCGCACGCTGTTCGGAATTGACACACCACTCAGCGGCTCAATCACTGCCGCCGGTCGCCAACTGCAGCTCAGATCAGCTCAGGACGCAATTGCCGCCGGAATCGCACTTGTTCCCGAAGATCGAAAACAGCAGGGTGTCGTGCTCGATATGGCTATCCGACAGAATATCGGACTCGCTTCCGCACACCGACATTCCCACGCAGGGTTCCTCAGCTTTGCCACCGAACAGGCCCAGTCGGCTGAAATGTGCGGGCGTCTGCGAGTCAAATCACCAGATGATCAGGTACGAGTCGGCAATCTGTCAGGTGGCAACCAGCAGAAAGTTGTGCTTGGAAAATGGCTGGCCCTCAGACCATCCCTGCTGCTGCTGGACGAACCAACTCGCGGCATCGACGTCGGTGCCAAACAGGAAATCTATCAACTGATGGACGAACTTGCACAGCAGGGACTGGCCGTACTGTTTGTCAGCAGTGAGCTGGAAGAAATTCTGGGGTTGAGTGATCGAGTGCTGGTCATGCACGAAGGTCGCATCACCGGACAACTTCACCGTGACGCGCTTTCCGAACAGGCCATCATGCATCTGGCCACCGGACATTTTGCAGAACAGGTTGTTCAATGAAGGGCAAAGTTCTCGGTATTTTTTCTGTTCTGGCAGCCCTCTGTCTCTGCCTCACGCTGGCAACCGCGAACCCGTGGTGGAATCCCGCGCAGTCACAGTTCCTTGATCTCGACAACATCATGAACCTGCTCAGCCGAACTGCCCTCTATGGCATTCTCGGCATCGGCGTCGCCTTTGTCATCATCACCAGTGGTATCGACCTGTCCATCGGTTCCATGGTCTGCCTGTGTGGCGTACTCCTGACAATCCTCCTCAAAGTTGATTACCAGCCTCAGCAGCCTCTGTCTGTGACTCGCATAACAGCCGCTGACCGTACCATATTTGTTGCCGGCAGCACCGAGTCCCTGAAACCGGGGGATACTGTTCGATTCACCGGAGGTGTCGGGTCCGGACTGGTCCTGACTGTGGAATCCGCCACCGCCGATCGCCTCGTCGTTCGCGAAACCCTGACCCGCGACGAACGCGACGGACGCATCGTCAGGATTCTGCCACTGGAAAGCTTCGATGCCGCGTCCCTGACGGCCACTCTGCCATCCACAACAGCCGAAGCAAACGATCAGCTGCAGCTGTTCCGACGCGACGGTAGTGTGACCGGACAGAAAATCACCGCAGTCGCAGAAAGCGGAACGCAGCTGCAACTGACACTGGCTCGGGACCCCGGACAGAAATACCACTCAGACTCCTTCGCCGTTGTGCTCCGTCGTTCCCAGCGCTGCTCAATTCCACTGGCAGTTCTGATCGTCCTCGTAACAGCAGCCGGACTTGGACTCGTTCATGGGCTGCTGATCACCAGACTGCGTCTCCAGCCATTCGTCGTCACTCTGTGCGGACTGCTCATCTATCGCGGGGCCTCCCGCTGGCTCACCAACGACAATCCAGCCGGCTTCGGCGAACTGCAGAGCATTCTTGGACCAGTGGCGTCCGGCCGGGTCGGCCTGCTGCTGAAGGGAGACAAAGTCCTGTTCGGCATTCCGATTCCATTCTTCCTCATGACCGGCCTTGCACTGATCGCCGCTGTCGTTCTGACAAGAACGGTCTGGGGCCGCTATCTGCTGGCACTCGGACGCAACGAAGAAGCTGCTCGCTTCAGCGGTATCAATACCGGTCGCGTTACCGTCATGGCCTACGTGATCTGCGCAGTGATGGCAGCAGTGGGAGGCATGTTGTTCGCCCTCGAGTACAGTTCCATTTCTCCATCAAGCTTCGGAAACTCGTTTGAGCTGTACGCGATCGCGGCCGCCGTTCTGGGAGGCTGCAGTCTGCGTGGCGGAGAAGGCTCGATTCCCGGAGTCGTCATCGGGACCGCTGTCATGCAGGTACTGAACAACATGATCATGCTGCTCAGAATCCCGCAGTCACTGGAATACACCATTATTGGTGCCGTGATTCTGCTGGGAGTCCTGGGTGATGAACTGGTTCGCCGGGCGGCTGCACGCCGACGGCTGAAACAGAGTATCACCTGATCACCCGCAGACTCAACCCCCGCACTCACCCCGCAGCACCAGATGCAGCAGGTCTGCAAACCCCGGAGTTCGCCCCTGACGCAGTATCCCCGCGCGATACAACCGACTGGCGACCACGATCCCAACCGCGGTGCCCGCCAGCATAATTGCCAGACTCAACAGCGACTGCCAGACCGGTATCATCACCCCTGTTGACATTCGCACGGCCATCAGCAACGGAGTCGCCGGGGGAAAGAAACTGGCTGCCGTTGCAAGGTGGCCGTTCGGCTCGCGAATCACATGCATGCAGATCAGCAGCGGCAGCATCAGAACCAGCCAGACAGGCATCAGCAGACACTGGGCCTCACGCATCTGATTGACACAGGCTGCGACCGACATAAATACCGAACTGAACAGCAGCACCGCCAGCAACTGCAGGAACAGCAGCCACGGCAGCAGTGCCCACGGAACACTCTCCGCGAAACCCTGCAGCCACGCCACACAGATCGCACCCGCACCATACAGGCCGAAAATTGTCATCGCACCCGCAGCATTGCCCGCCAGCTTTCCCGTCATCAGCTGCGTAGCACTGGCCGACCCCAGCAGCACTTCCGATATCCTGAGCAGCTTCTCCTCCAGCACACTCTCCAGCATCGGCTGTACCGAAAGCAGCACGGCCACAAACATCATCCCGGCAATCCCGATCGGCACTGCAATTGACGACAGCGAACTCTGCACAGGTTCCCGCTGAATCTGCCCTGTGTCGTCAAGAAAACTCAACCCCTGCGACTGCAGTTCGGTCGACTGGGACAAAGCTACGGTCACCACCGGCAGCAATCCCGCAGGAACACAGTCAGCCAGACGCTGCTGACGCTGCACCGAATCAATTGTCTGTTCACACCAGCGTCGCACGTCCGACATACCAGGGTCCTCAGACACCCACGTCAAGGACGCATTGATCGGAATCTCCACGAAAGCATGCAGCTTCCCCGCTCGAATCTGCCGGGACAGCAGCAGTCGATCGTCATCCCCGAAATCACTGGCTGGATGCGCCCTGAATTCATACAGACTCTGATCCTGCAGCCCCAGCATCGCTGTCAGACCATCATGACTTGCCGCCGACTGCCCGTCCCTTGCAGCAGACAGCTGCTGATTGCGGCGGTCAGCCGCCAGCTGCAGTAATGGCAGCAGACCACCCGTCTGATCGATCACGGCAATCGTTCGAACTGCCGGCACCTGCAGACCCTGCAACATCGCCGGAATACAGACCACTCCCAGCATCAGCAGCGGCATAACTGCCATGCTGATCAGGAACGCCCGAGTCCCAACCATGGCCCGGTATTCACGCCATGCAATTATCAGAATCTTCCGCATGAATAGCACCACTACGATGACTGTTGAATACGCTCAGTGACCGGCACTGCCCAAAGGACTAAGCAATCTGCGGACAGACTGCCATGCCCAGCCAGCCCTTGAGGTCGGTCGACAATCACCAGCCCCCGCTGCTTTGGTTGCTGGCATAGCTGCCGGTTCGGAAACATCCCTGCTGACCAGACTGAGAAACACCTCATGCAGAGAAGGCTGCACCAGCTCAAAATGCTCCAGTTCAGCCATGGCCGACAGCCGACGAACCAGCTCCGACACACCCAGCTCACCGGAAAGCTGCAGTTGCTGATAGAGTCCCTGTTGCTGTACTGACACAACACCAGGCAACCCCTCAGGAAGTACCTGACCTGACGCCGTGCGAATCTTCAGAAATGGCTTTGCCGCCCGCGCCAGAATTTCACTTACCACCCCGTCAAGAACTTTCTGCCCCCGATAAATCATTACCACCCGCTCACACATCCGCTGCGCAGTTTCCATCTCGTGAGTCGACAGGATGATGCTTGTCCCCTCTCGCTGCAGCTCCTCTATCGCCCCCCGCAACAGCTCAAGATTCACCGGATCAAGCCCGCTGAATGGCTCATCCAGAATCAACAGACGGGGGCGAGCAATCACGGCGGCAATAAACTGAATCTTCTGACACATGCCCTTGGAAAGCCCGTCGATCCGTCGCTGATCCCAGCCATCCGCCTGCAGCCGCAGCAGCCAGCGACTGATCTCAGGATCCGGATTTCGAACGCCCTTCAGAGCCGCATAATACCGCAACAGCTCACGCACCCGCATCCGACGATACAACCCCCGCTCTTCAGGCAGATAGCCCACACGGTTGTCAGCACAGTCGCCGGACTCTGCACCCAGTACCACAACCCGACCCTGATCCGGTCGGACAATGCGCAGAATCATCCTTAAAGTCGTTGTTTTTCCCGATCCGTTCGGACCAATAAATCCACACAGCGATCCGCAGGGAATACTGAGGCTGATGCCGGCCACCGCCGTACGCTGGCCAAAACGCTTTTCTGCGTTCTCCATCAGCACCGCGCATTCCTGATGGCCCGCGCTGCCCTGCTCTGCCGTATTCATTCTGCCACCACCTGTTGCGAAAAAGCAACACCACTGACTCGACATGGTCGCAGACACACCACTGCAAACGGTGTGCGTCAGTCTGCAGAAACGGCCCTGCCAGCCGCAATCAACAGGACAGCCAGCATAAGCAGGCCGAAATTCGTCGCCAGCCCGCCTGAAAACTCCAGCAGGGCCCTCAGACGCATCAGAATCCATCCCCCGCATGATCAGGGGACTGCACATCCGGCGTCAGCAGCAGTTATCAGCTCATCACGAAAAATGATGCCAAATCGCAACACAGCCAGTCAGCAGCGGCAGAGTCATCCACCATCAGGGATTTGCCCCGCCACCACCAGCATTCGGACCCTGCCGATTCAGACTTTCCAGTGACTGCTGACGAGTCTGCTCAACGGGATTCGTCTGACTGCCGTAAAATTCTGAAATCTGCACGATCGCAGGCCCCAGCAGAAACAGAAACACGGCTGGCATCAGCAGCAGGGAAACCGGAAACAGCAACTGAAATGACGCCGAATTGGCTCGCGTATCAGCACGTTCCTTCAGCGTTGCTCGAATACTGTCGCTGTACTCCGTCAATGCCTTCGACAGCGCTGTACCAGTCACGTCCGACTGCACCAGCAGGGACGTAAAGCTGGTCACTTCCGGCGATTCAATGCGAGCAGCAAAGGCCTTCAGCGCATAGGGCAGATCGCTGACCTCCGCCTGCCGAGTAACAATCGCCAGCTCCGTCCCCAGTGCCGGATGAACGCCGTTGATCTCGCGACAGATCCGCCGTAACGACTGCATCACAGTCAGGCCCTGACTGACACACATATTCAGCATGTCCAGCACGTCGGGCAGACCCATCTCGATATCCCGCACACGCTCCGCGGCTCGCGAGGCTACGACCAGCGGAGGCAACGCCCACATCAGCAGAGGCACAATCACAAGAGCCCCGACTATCGTCGACTCGGCCTGCACCGGCGCCATAATCAGCAGCACACCCAGCAGACACAGGGCCGCAAACGACAGCGCAAATCGCAGAGCACTCAGATTCTGCCATGCCGCACGCGACTGATAACCGGCCGCCGTCAGATTCTTACGCTGAACCAGACGCCGTGATTCAGATTCCGGCAGCATCTGAGCCAGCGCCGGAGTCGCCGTACCAAACAGGTAATCACCCTCGGGAATCGGCAGATCCTCCGGATCCGGATTGCCAATCAACAGCTTTTCCTCAGTGATGATTCCACGAAACTCATGGAATAATCGCCGATTTTCCCACGTCGTCTGACGCTGTTTTCCCGGATCAGAATCCACTGTCATCTCTCCGACACACCTTCAGAAGCGGGAAGTACGTCCCAGAATACGCAGGACAATCAGACTTCCCACCAGTTGCAGACCAATCGCTGTCCAGAAGGAAAATCGTCCCCACCCCGAAGCAAACAGCTTGTTCAGATAGTCCGGATCACGCGCCACATAAAAACCCACCACAATGATCGGAACCGTAATCATCATCACAGATCCAAGGCGACTGGAAATCGTCGCCGCTCGCTGACGAGCCACAAAGTGCAGCCTGTCTCGAATCGCCGTTGAAAGACGCTCCAGGACCTGAATCAGGTCGCCACCCGTCTCCTGATTGACCGACAACGCCGCAGTGAACATGGTCAAAGTGTTCACGCCGGTCCGCTGCACAAGGTCACGACAGGCTGTTCCCACATCCATCCCCATCTCAATCCGCCGCGCACTGACTCGCAGCTCATTCCCCAGCGGGCTGGGAGTATCTGCAGCCAGCATCATAAAAGCATTCTCCACATTTCGTCCGGTGCGGGCAAAACGGGCCATTTCCTCCGCCATCAGGGGCAGCTGCTGCATGATCTGTAACTGACGCCGTGAACGCTGCACCATCGCCACAAGAATCGGAAACAGTAAACCCAGGGACCCCATGACCGAACTCATCAGCACTCGCTCGGTCAGCACAAAAAATATCCCGCCAAAGGACACCCCGCTGAAAATACACAGACTGAGCCAGACTGATGGAATCGTCTGAATTCCGGACTGCAGCATCAGAGTGTCAAACCAGCCGTTGACAACGTCTGCTGTTCCGCCGGTCCCCTCAGTGAAACCCACGTCTTCCTTCAGCAGTCCGGCAAACGCAGCGTCCCGCGGAATCGATCGCAGTTCCGTATTTGGAGCAATCATGGTGTGCCCTCCGTATCCCCCGCACCGCGACTCAGACTTTGGGTGCCGTCAGTTCACGCGCCTCAAACAATGGCCGATGCTGCTCCACATTCGTTCCGGCCAGCGCCAGACGACGCAGCGCAACCGGCTGATAACCAGTCGCATAGAACGCACCCACAGGACGTCCGCCTCGACTCTCTCCGCTCAGACGATACACAAAAATATCGTCCATCCGCCATTCGCCATCCTTCAGCCCCGACACCTCGGAAATGCGAGTCACGCGACGTTCCCCTGTATGCAGACGCGTCACATGAATCACAATGTCCACAGCGTTGCAGATATACTGCCGCGCAATTCGCGATGGCAGCTCCACCCCGGCCAGAGCAATCATCAGTTCCAGTCGGTCAAGCGTTTCTCGAGCATCGTTGGCGTGCACGGTGCTCATCGAACCGTCATGCCCCGTGTTCATCGCCTGCAGCATCTCCAGCACTTCCGAACCTCGCGCTTCGCCCACGATGATTCGGTCAGGTCGCATTCGCAGTGCGTTTCTCAACAGGTCACGCTGGGTCACGGCACCACGCCCCTCCAGATTCGGCAGACGTGTCTCCAGAGACACCACGTCCCGCTGCTGCAGATTCAGTTCCGCAGTTTCCTCAATCGTGACCACTCGCTGTGAGTCCGAAATGTAACGACTCATGCAGTTCAGCAGGGTCGTCTTGCCGGCACCCGTGCCCCCGCTCACAATCACATTCATGCGCCCCTGAACTGCCAGCACCAGAAAATCGGCCATCGTTGGAGCCATCGTGCCGAACTGCACAAGGTTCTCCATCTGAATTCGCTGGTTCCCGAATCGTCGAATCGAGACCGTCGCACCACCCAGTGACAATGGCGGGATAATCGCATTGAATCGCGATCCATCCGGCAGTCGAGCGTCAACCATCGGACTCGATTCGTCAATACGACGACCCGCACGACCCACCAGCCGATGAATGAACTGCATCAGATGCTGCGAATCCGCAAACCTGATACCAGTCTCCTCCAGTACACCACGACGTTCCACAAGCACTCGATCCGGCCCGTTGATCAGAATGTCTGAGACCGCGGGATCCACCATCAGAGATTCAATCGGACCAAATCCATAGATTTCGTCCATCAGTTCCAGAACCAGACGCTCCCGCTGCGGCTCAGACAGTGTGACCGGCTGACGCGCACACAAATACTCTGCCAGAGCCTTCAGCTGTGCCCGCAGCTCTGCCTCAGTCAAAGCTTCCGCTCTGCTGAAGTCCACCAGATCAATGATCTGACGATGCAGTTCGGTTTTCAGTCGAATCAGGTCCGTATTCCCGGCACTCGATCCGTCCGCAACAGTCACCATGGCCAGCCCTCAGGTTGTCAGCACGTCGCCAATCTTCAGATGCTTACCCGCAGTCCGCGCGCAGCAGCACACAGCTAAACCCTCATATCGATCGGCAAACCCGCGAAAACACAACGCAATTCAACCGGCTGCCACAATCCATATCAGCGGTGATGACAGCAGAATCTGCACAATCGCAATCCCACGCCAAACCGGTCGCACCACTCAGGCCGCCGTTGCCGTTTCACGGTCCCCGGACTCAGAACCCCGCGATTCCTCAGGTGGCTGCAGGCTGTTTCGAGTAATCGCCTCGCGACCGGCAGGACTGAGCTGATACTGCAAACCCCTCGCCCGCCCGGAAAACTCAATTCGAATCAATCCCAGGGCTATCAAATGCCCGTGCACGGTCGTCAGCACTCCCGCCGCCAACTCGCCCGCTTCCATGATCCGGTCAACCCAGCCCGCATACTCCGGATCCGCACTCTTCGCCGCCAGCTCACGCACCTGGTAACAGGACAGTACTGTCAGGCACTGCTGCTCAAATTCCGTGGATTGTCCGTCTGTGAGTCGCATGTCGAATGTATCGACCGTCCCGGACAGCACATACAGACCTGCTCCGGCACCCGGCAGGATCCCAAACACCGCCAAAGAACACCAAAACCACCCATACTACCAGGAATCACCAGATCAACTTTTCTAAGCAGCCTCATCTCCGGTCCCCAGCAGGAGTTTACCCCGCCACGAAATACTCAGACCCCAACTCCAACCAGCACTGAAGACCTTGAGCCTCAATCAGGGAATCCTGCCTCACCGTCTGATCCGCGCCATCCCCTGCCCCGGAAAACGGCGAATTCTGCCTCTCAGCACCCGCCGTACGATCAGCGGCCGGCAGTTTTTGCCGGTTGACAGCCACAACCGAATGCCACGCCAATTGAATTCCGCCGAATCGCCGTTGCTGAATTTCCGGAATCCACAATATCTTTCGACCTTCTCCTCAAGTTCCGTTGCTGTGACCTCTCTTCTCTCCTGTCTCTCATCTCCTGTTACTCAGGACCTACAGTTATGGTCAGACTACCGCTGCCGCAGATGATTCGCGGACTTTCGCTGCTGACAGTCTCAGCACTGCTCGCCGGCTGTTCTTCGATGAGCGGCAACATGGCCAATTCAAGTGGCATGAGCTACTTTGAACGAGGCAACTATCTGGCAGCCGGGGAACAGTTCCAGCGCGCACTTGCCAGTGATCCGGACAACCCGGATTACATGGCCAACCTCGCTCGCGTGCGACTGACTGCCGGGGATGCCATGGGGGCTGAACAGCTCTATCGCCAGGCTCTGACCGTCGCGCCCTCACATCAGCCCGCATACCACGGCCTTGCCGAACTGATGGTCACCCAGAATCGTGGCCAGGAAGCCACCGCGATGCTGAACACCTGGTCCAGCTCGCAGCCCTACAACCCTGAACCTCAGATTGAACTGGCATGGCTCCATCGCGAACTTGGTAACCACCAGGAAAGCGGGCAGGCCCTCCAGAAAGCACTGCAGATCAATCCGGGGAATTCCACCGCCCTCGCACACCTCGGTCAGCACTATCAGGACATCGGGCAACCCGAGATGGCAGTCACGATGTATCAGCAGTCGCTGCGCTCAGACTGGAATCAGCCCGATATTCATGCACGACTTGCAAATGCTTCGCAGACTGCCGGAGCCTCAACAGCAATGGGAGCCACCGCCATGGGTCGCGGTATGCACCCAGGCGAAATGCCCAGACAGCAGATGGCCTTCGGTATGCCCAATGGACAGGTTCCTTTTGGTGCACCAGGTGGACAGCCCGGTATGCGAACAGCGATGAGTCCATTTCCGCAGAATGCCGGTGGCTGGAATGTCGCCGCTGGTCCAGGCACTGGCACACCGGGTTCAGGATGGCAGCCCACTCCAACTCCGTGGGTCGTCACATCCGGACCAGCTCCTGCCGGTGCATCGGCCATGATTCCTCAGGCCGGACAGATCATCATGGAAGGCGACGCCGGCATGAGCATGCCGGGCACTGCCCCCATCCCGATGGTTCCCGGAACAACACAGCCAGCCCCGGCCACAGCTTCACCCACGCCTGACCCGGCCTTCAGCGCCGTAACCCCCGGGGCCACAACAACCGCTGCCACGGTATCACTGGTCGAGCCCTTCTGAAGCTCTGTCGGAAACAACCCTGCCTAATCCGCCACGATAACGTCGTGGCGGATTTTTTGTTTTCACGCCACCCGAAAATCGCCTCGACTTCATAACTGCAGAGGTTGCCAACCCTCCGCAGCAGACATCAGTAACCGCAGGCGCTGCCCCACCTCGGGAACAGCGTCTGGAACCGAGCTCGCCTCAGACAGTCGCCGAAACCAGACCACCGGATTCAGCAGTACTCCGGAGGCATCCAGCACGATCAGCAACAGTCGCTGCTCATTCGACAGCTGCCAGTGATCGGCCCACGCAATCGCTGCAGCCGCCATCTGCCCGGCATGGTTCAAATGCCAGGTGCGCAGCAATCGAGCAGCATCCAGGCACGGGTGATCAACTGCTGCTGCATCCCAGTCAATCACGCCGGAAACCTCTCCGGCATCAAACAGCAGATTCTCTGCCCGCAGATCACGCAGAACCGGCTGCAGCGGCACAGCATTCCGACACCAGTTCTGCAGCTGTTGCCGCAACCATGGCAGCCAGTGCTGCAGCACAGCCAGATATCGGCGCGCCGCTGTGGCCTCTGCCTCTGGCCAGCGACTGACCACATTCTGCAACTGCTGCCAACCTCCCTGACACAGTTCCTCGACGAGACCCGCGCGACGCAGAACAGCCGGCGAAGGTGCCACCGTATTCGCCAGCGATGTGTTGGCACAACACGCACCGAATTCACGACCACTCGCATACAATCGCAGCAGAGTCACTGCTGCCGACTGCAACTCGCTCGCTGTCGGCGCCGTCACCAGACTTACGCCTCGACACCACGATTCAACCTGCCACGCCTGCTGCGAACGCTCAACAATCAGACCTGTCCCGTCTGCCGAATCCCGGTCTGCCCTGCGCGGAATTGGTATCCAGCCCGCATACTGCTGGGCTGCCAACTGCATCCAGCGACGCACCTCGCGACGATGCTGCAACACAGCTACAGAAGGCACTCGCCAGCACTTCACAGCAAACACAGCACCCGAAACATCACAGACCCGCCAGACAATTGCCTCACTGAATCCGGCCGCAACTCGTGCCGAGGCTGTTGGTTGAAGGCCGAATTGTCCGCAGATCTGCAGATCCGGTGAATCACTCAGCACAGGAACTCCCTCGGTCAATTCATGGGTATCTGCCCCCGACTTTGACAACCTGCGGCAAAAATTCAACAGAAATCCGAGCAGATCAGGTCACGGGGACGGTAGGATGGCTGCATCGCACGGATCATGTGGCATGCCTGCTGCCCCTACCGAAGTCGGAAACCGATTCATGGCCATTCAATTCCGCTGCAACTACTGCCGAAGTCTGCTGGGAATTGCAGAATCCCAGGCCGGCTGCACCGTCGATTGTCCCCGCTGCGGACGCACGCAACTGGTCCCCGGAAAATCGCCCCGAACTGACAGCGGTACTCCCGTTCCCGATCTGCAACTCCGTAGCGCCCTGTCAGCTCTGTCTGACCTGAATGCCACTGTGTCCGCATTGCCGGCAAACGCATCAGCAACCCCTCAGAACACCACACTGCCCCAACCGATCCTGCTGATCGACGGCCTGCGTCCCGAAATTCGCACGACCAGGTACACGGGACTGCTGCTGGCCACCGCCACGCTGGTGATGCTGGTCCCCAAGCTCACGCAGCGGGCCTTCGACGCCATCGCCGGGCAGGCCCCCACGCAGGAGAAGCTGGCCCTGGTGGCCTGGAACGCGGGCCTCATCGTGGCCATTGCCGTTGCCCAGGCCATCGTGCGCACCTGGTCGCGGGCCCTGATCTTCAACGCCGGTCGCGACGTGGAGTACGAGCTGCGCGGCGAACTCTACGACCACCTGCTGGCCCTGCACCAAGGCCACTACCAGACCCAGAGCACGGGCGACCTGATGTCGCGCCTGGTCAACGACATCGGCGCGGTGCGCATGCTGCTCGGGCCCGGCGTGCTGATGATCGTGAACACGCCGCTCTACTGCGTGTACGCCTTCTCGCTGATGGCGTGGATCGACTGGCGCCTGACGCTGGCGGCCCTGGCCCCCTTCCCCCTGGTGCTGCTCGGCACGCGTCGTTCCATGCGCGCGATGATGGAATCCACGGTGCGCGTGCAGGAGCGACTGGCCTCGCTGTCCGCCTACGGCCAGGAGACCTTGGCAGGCATCCACGTGCTCAAGTCCTTCGAGCGCGAGGAGGCCCGGGCCCGCGGCTTTGCCGCCCTGAACGACCGATACCGCGTGGATGCGATGGACCTGGCGCGGCGGCGGGCGCGCATCTTTCCCGCCGTGCGCACCGCATCGTCGCTGGGCGTCGTGGTCGTGCTCGGCTACGGCGGCGCCAAGGTAGTGCAGGGCGACCTTTCGCTGGGGTCCCTGGTCGCCTTCATGGGCTACCTGCAGATCCTCGCATGGCCCATCATGGCGGTGGGCTTCATGATGGCGCTGTGGCAGCGGGGCAAGGCCGCGCTGCTGCGCCTCGGCGAGATCTTCGCCGTGGCCCCGGCCATCGCCTCGCCGCCCGACGGCTTCGCACCGGCAACCGTACGGGGCGAC
>CAXBSH010000024.1:0-30623 GCA_963977705.1 uncultured Planctomycetaceae bacterium | reverse complement strand
AACGCGCTGATTATGCTGACCACATCTGTGACGCTGTCTGGTCTCCTGATTCCGGCTACCTGCTGGCACTGCAGACAACGCAGGTACCGGAACGGCGAGTGCACTATGTGGAAAGTACTCCTGCCAGCCAGTTGCAGCCGCAGCTGCAGTCCTATCCCTATCTGAAGCCCGGCGATCCCATTCCTCAGACAATCCCAAGATTGTTTCGGATTGCAGATCGAACGGAAATCAGGCTGGACAACAGCCTGTTTCCGAACCCGTGGTCGCTGGAATTTCAGCGTTGGAGTACGGATGGAACGCGATTCTGGATGCTGTACAACGAACGTGGCCATCAGCGCATGCGACTGCTTGAAGTCCGTCTGGCTGATGGTGCAGTGCGTGCAGTGATCGATGAACATTCCAGCACTTTTATCCAATACTCGTCAGACGGGAAAATGGAGCTCCGCTGGCTGCAGAATGAACGCGTGCTGTGGGCCAGTGAACGATCCGGCTGGAACCATCTGTACCTTTACGATCTGAACTCCAACAACCCACCGATCCCTGTGACGGCGGGACAGTGGAATATGCGTCGTATTGAGCGAGTTGATGAGGTCGAAGGCACCATCTGGTTTTATGCCACTGGCATTGCTGCGAACCAGGATCCGTATCACGAACACTTCTGCAAAGTTTCTCTCAATGGTGGCCCGCATGAATTGCTGACCAGCGGTGATGGGACACACACCGTGGAATGGTCACCCGATCGGCGCTGGTTTATCGCCAGATATTCGCGGACGGATCTGCCTCCGATCACCGAATTGAGGACCTCAGCCGGTCGATTGCTGACGGTACTGGAGGAAGCGGATGCTGCAGAAATTATTCTGGAACGTGGCCGACTGCCGATGCGTTTTGCGGCACCTGGCCGCGATGGACAAACCATGATCTGGGGTCTGCTGCACTTTCCTCGAAATTTCCAGCCCGGCCGACGATACGCAGTCGTCGAAAACATCTATGCAGGACCACACGACCACCATGTCCCCAAGGAATTTCGCAGTCGCTGGGGACATCAGCATCAGATAGCGGATGCCGGATTCATCGTCGTGCAGATCGATGGGATGGGTACGGCATGGCGTTCGAAGGCCTTCCACGATGTCTGCTGGCAGAATCTGAAGGACGCTGGATTCCCCGACCGAATTGCATGGATTAAAGCTGCTGCTGATGTGATTCCGCAGTTGGATACGAGACGCGTGGGCATCTATGGAGGGTCTGCGGGTGGGCAAAACGCGATGGCTGCCCTGATCTGGCACGGGGATTTCTATTCAGCAGCTGTTGCAGACTGCGGTTGCCACGACAACAGGATGGACAAGATCTGGTGGAACGAACAATGGATGGGCGTCCCGACCGGCGATGTGTATGAGCGGAATTCCAATCGCGAACACGCAGCCCGCATGCAGGGCCGATTAATGCTGGTCGTGGGTGAACTGGATCGTAACGTGGACCCCGCGTCTACAGCTCAGGTCGCGATGGAACTGGTTCGGGCTGGTCGTGATTTCGAGTTTGTAGTGGTTCCTGGTGCCGGCCATGGGGCCTGTGAAACACCATGGGCTTCAGCAAAACGTACTCGATTCCTGCAGCAATCCCTTGGGTCACCGCAGTAAACCACCCGCTGCCGAATACGCCGAAGAAATACAGACTGGTCAGAATACGGCCGGCGACGTGAACCGCGGCATCGGCTGGCGACTGTCACGTGACTGCAGGCTGACGGGAACCGAACGCAGGCTGGCAGCCGGGGCCTCGATGCCGGGCAATACAAACGCCTGTGGACGCTGCTCGGCTGTTCGCATTGTAGTCAGAGTCTGCACAATCACTGCCGCCGCCAATGACAGGGAACACACGGCAAGGGCAGCCACCTGCAGGTTGAAGCGACGAACTGGAACAGTCGCAGCAGAATGCAGCCGAATTGCCGCACGGACCGACGGCCAGACCGAAATCGGGGCGCTGGTCACTGGAGCATCACGCAGACTGCACAGAACGGACATCACGGGCCGCATTCCCTCGGCGTATTGACTGCAGGCGACACATGAGTGCAGATGTTGCTGCAGCGATGACTGTTCCTCGGCGTAAAGATCACCACCGGCATCAAGGAGAATCAACTGTCGGGCACTTGTGCAGTTCATACGTCGGCCTCACCTGTCAGAATACCATCCACTGCCTCGGAACCACCTTCATGCTTTCGCTGACGCCGCTCCCACGCATCACGAAACATCCTGCGAGCCTCAGCCAGCCTCCAGCGAATTGTGGCTTCGCTGCGGTCGGTAATCGCAGCCACGTCGGACGTGCAGAAACCCTCGAGGTCACGAAGTACCAGCACAACACGATAGGCTTCCGGGACTTCAGCAAGCACCAACCGCACTTCCTGAGACAAATCCATTTCGTCGCGCGGATCAGCCTGTCCGGGATCCGGTTCAACCGTCTCTGACAACTCGGAAAACAGCGACCACCGCCCCTTGCGGCGAACTTTGCGAAGATGGTCGTACGTCAGATTGACTGCCAAACGAAACAACCACGGGCCGAAACGTCGCGACGAGTCAAACTGAGACAATCGTTCCCAGGCACGCAGAAAGGCGTCCTGAGCAAGATCGGCAACAGTTCCCTGATCCGTCACAAAACGATGAATCACCTGAAATACTCGACGCTCATACCTGAGCACCAGTTGCTGGAAGGCCTGCTGATCCCCGAGTCGGGCTGCGTGAACCAGACGCACTTCACTGGACGCACCGCCGTCTGTCACAGCCGAGTGCTGCGATTCAAGACCAGGTTCGGTGGCGTCCGGATCGGACATGCGAATCATCTTTACGCCCTCTCTGCTGGTTGTACGCAGAGCGGCGAGGCGGTGTTGGAGGAAATTGCCGAGACCGGCTGATTCTACCTCCGAAGGTCCGCAGAATCCCGAAAAATCCGGGAATTTCGATCGAATGGGCTACGCTACTGACCGTGCACGGCCTCGTTGCGGAACGCATTTCCGCGATTGATCAGGTCACCCGAATCATCCGCACGGCGCGGACGCATCTGAAACGTGAACTGGCGGTGATCCAGAATGTGCCGACCGGCAAAATTGTCGCTGAAAAAATCAAGCGGGAACTTCTGATACCACGGACTGTTCACCTCAATCATCTCTGTCCGCGTCTCATAACCATCCAGCAACAACTGAACCTCTCGAGTTCCGTACCATGTGAAATCGAAGTGGGCCGGAGTGTAGCCAATATCCTTCCCGTCCACCTTCAGCAATGCACCCTCCGGCACCGAGTGAATTGTCACTCGCCGATGCATACAGCCAGGCAGCAGCAGCAAAAACACGGCCACAATCAGCAACCGCCAGCGCATCAGTCCGTCCCGCCTTCCCTGAAAAATGCCTCGCAACAGCTCCGTCAACGCTGCACGTGCCGGGAAATCTCGTAGACCGGCCACTCGTAACCACAGTCGTTGCAGTGGAAACCAATGATCGTGGCAGTGCCAGGTACCGGCTGGCCATTGCGAAAGCTGGCTACTGCATCATCCAGTTCCAGCGGCTCAACGTCCTGTCCACTGCAACGCGAACATTGACTGTTGGCGTGAATCATTCTTGCTCTGCCCAACGCCGGCGTGTGCCGACCACTCAATACAAGAGCGCGCCGAGCGGAGGCAAACGGAATGACATTGGTCTCCTCGTCAGCATCCATTGCAAGGCTGGCTGAGCTGCGCTGAACAGGCTCAAATGGCAGCAATTCCGCGGATTCAGCAGGCTCATGCGTTGCATCTGGGTCAAACAAACGCAGAAAACTGACCGGCAATCGATTCATCGCTGTTCCTCCTTGAACACCATCAGAGCTTCGTCCGAAGCCTGAATCCGGCAGGTGACCTCAATGCCACCCGCAACCACGTTTCGCGAACAAACGCAATCCCTGTTCGCCGTCGACACATGTGATTCTATCCGGACCTGCGAGCAAACTCAAGATTCGCATTCCGCGCAATCGCTGCATTAGCTACAGGCTTCACAACAGGAAAATTACACAAAATGCAAACCTTGCACACAGAAGGCAAGATCAGCAGCAGACAGCCCGTATCGTGAACTTTCCTATTCGCAGCACGGTTCCAGAAAATGCCGGAAAAAACCGGTTTCTGTTGCCGATAACCTGACTCCCGGATAGACTTTTGATTCGTTCACCCCGCCGGTTTTTACCGGTCCGTCGGGCAGGCATGGGTCGCTTGGTGATGTTCGTCCATGGGAATGTTCCCCGGAAGTTTCACCGAAAAACAGTGGTCTTGTCACTGTTTGGCCTTGCCACACGGGGTTCTTTGCCCGCAGTTGTGTCTCACAGAAAGTGACCGTCAGAAAAATGGCAACAATTTCCCGCGCCGACCTGAAGAAGCTCCGCAAACGCCGTGCTCGCCTGAAGAAAAAGAAGATGAGCTGCCAGTTTACCGCTGGTGGTTCCGTACCACGTCCTGTGTATGTCGACTACAAGGACCTGAAGACGCTGCGAACACTGATCGATCGCGAAGGTCGCATTCTTCCTCGTCGTCGCACCGGTACCTCGGCACTGTTCCAGCGAGCTGTGCGTGACGCAATCCTGCGAGCACGGTTCATTGGACTGCTGCCGTTCGTCGCTGAAGAATAACGCAGGAACGCTGCGGCGTCTTCCAAAAATTCAGGGGGTTGTGGGTCAGCCACAACCCTCTTTTTTTGGATCAACACGCAATCAGTGGCACACTTCCAAATTGCAGCGTCCGCATCTGCCGGCTTTCCAGAGTGCAGGCTGACCGCAAGCTGACCGCAAGCTGATAGGTTCCTGAACCGGAAACTGCGGTTAACTACCAGAGATCTTCGAATTCGCCCGTCGATGCGTGCAGCAATCGACCTACTCCGGCCCAGTCCGGGGGAGTCTGCAGGATTCTGAGCCAGACGTCATGCCCCCGAGTTTCGCCTTCGAATGACAGATGCGGCCCTAATTCATCGTGGGGTGTCACATGCTCAGCCTGCCATAAGACCCCAGGGGCCGAGTCAAACGCCGCCATGACGCGAGTCACGTCAACTTCAAGGCCAGCGGGAACGGTTTTCCCGTCGTGAGCACCACCCAGAACTTCTGAGCGACCGACGAACAACGTAACCTCCCAGAGATCATTCTCAGCATCGAAGTAGAAATGACATCCCACAGGCGCTGAGTCGGTCTGGTGCATGATGCCACGAATGGCGTCATTCACAAACCATCTCAGCCATGAGGGAGGGCTGACTTCTGGAGTTTCGCTGGAAGACATGAGTGAGGTTTTTAGTTGCAGTTTTTGATTTCAAGGAAATCCAGCAGGCCGACGCAGAATTCTGAATCCTGCCACCAACCGCATGCCGGAACGAAACCCGAAACTAGCTGTCAATCTTGTTGCGCTCAGGACTATGAACAGCATGCTTCTCAAAATGTTCAGAAGGCGTAACAGAGCCCGGGAGCGGGATCCGTTTGCCAGAACACAATGAGTTGCAAAAAATCAACTGGCTGCCCAAGCGCTGCATACTGGGATGCCATTTGATGTTGACTTGGTAACAAATCTCATACCAGTCTGCCAAAATCCGGAGCAACTTGTGGACTATTTGGACTAGAGGTGTTCTTTTGACACCTACTGGTACACCAAATCGCGGGGCATCCCGCCATTGCCCCGCCCAGCCTGCTCCCAGATCCGGCGAAGCTTCCTGTCTCAGAATCGCCGTCGTGTTCAAAGCCTGATCACTTGTGATTACGAGATACCAAGGGGTTGTTACGGTCGCGGGCCCGAAGTCTTCGTTCTCGGAAATTCTGTTCCGGCCGGTTTAAGACACTGCGACTTTTCTGAATCCCGGCAAAACTTTAGACTGCACCGTTCGAAGGCCCCCGCAGCGACCGACCAATCAGCGCCGCGCGCTACCCTGTTTCAACTTTCCGCAATCACTGGAATTGATCTCCCATGAGTCGTTCGATGGACAAGATCGTCGCGTTGTGCAAGCGACGGGGATTCATCTTTCAGAATTCTGAAATCTATGGAGGTCAGAATGGCTTCTGGGACTACGGTCCTCTGGGAACGGAATTGAAGCGCAACGTGCGGGATGTGTGGTACCGGGATATGGTCTCCGCCCATAACGAGCTGCTGCAGCCGGCAGGGGCTCCTTCAACGTTTCAGATGGTGGGGCTTGAGTCCTCAATTATCATGCATCCGCAGGTCTGGAAGTGCAGTGGTCACTATGATCTGTTTCATGACATGATGGTCGACTGCCATGCCTGCAAGGGCCGCTTTCGCCAGGACCATATTCCCAGCACCCCATGTCCGCAGAAACCCAGCAAGTGTGTGGGCGAGCACACTGGCTGCCGGCTGACAGAGCCTCGCGAGTTCAACCTGATGATGAAAACCATCATCGGAGCGCTGGGAACTGACGACGACGCAGCCTTTCTGCGCCCTGAGACGGCTCAGGGAATCTTCGTCAACTTCAAGAACGTCGTCGACAGCAGTCGAGTGAAGCTGCCATTCGGCATCTGTCAGGTGGGAAAAAGCTTCCGCAACGAGATTACTCCCCGCAACTTCACATTTCGCTCGCGTGAATTCGAGCAGATGGAGATTGAGTTCTTCTGTCATCCCTCGCAGTCACGCGAGTGGTATACCTACTGGCGGGATCGTCGCTACAACTGGTATCTGAATCTGGGAATCACCCGGGATCGCCTGATACTGCGAGATCACCATCAGGACGAACTGGCTCACTATTCTGTCGGCACAGCTGACATTGAGTATGCATTTCCGTTTCTTGATGCGGGCGAGTATGGTGAGTTGGAGGGAATCGCGCATCGTGGGGACTTCGACCTGCGATCCCACATGGAAGGCAAGCTGGCGAAGAACGCCGCAGGTCAGCTGGAACTGGAACGAACGGCAGACGGCCAGCCTAAGCATCGCGGCAGTGGTAAGGACCTGTCCTACTTCGATGATCAGACTCGCGAACGCTTCACTCCACACGTCATCGAACCGTCTGCTGGCGCCGATCGCGGTACTCTGGCGTTCATCTGCGAGGCCTATCATGAAGACCAGCAGCCGGACGAAAACGGCGCCATGCAGGAACGTGTTGTGATGCGGTTCCATCCGCGTCTGGCGCCTGTCAAAGTTGCCGTTTTCCCGCTGATCAAGAAGGACGGAATGCCTGAAAAAGCGATGGAAATCTACGGAGAACTCAAGGCTGCAGGACTGAGTGTGCAGTACGACCAGCAGGCAGCCATCGGTCGACGTTATCGACGACAGGACGAAATCGGAACTCCATACTGCCTGACAATTGACGGTGATACGGCAAAAGACGGCTGTGTAACAATTCGTGATCGGGATACGCTGCAGCAGGAACGTATTCCTGTCAGTAAAGTCGTTGAAGAGATCCAGACACGACTGAAAGGCTGATACGATCATGTCACAGCAACCGTTGCTCAGTCATTCCGAGCTGCTTGAACTGAAACGCTGGAATACTCCCACCATCTACAACGGCTGGGAACAGATCACGAAACTGGATCATTGTGCGGACGCCTTCAATCTCGAGGAGACTCGGGATTTCATGCCGCAGATGGGTCCGATGGTGGGCTATGCGGTCACATTGCGGGTGGAACCATCAAATCCTGAGCATCGTCGTTCGAAGCCCACGGCGACCAGCGAGTATCGGCGATATCTGGCCAGCGTTCCGGGGCCTAAGATTGTGGTCGTGCAGGATCTCGATAAACCTCGACTGATTGGATCATTCTGGGGCGAGGTCAATGCCAACGTGCATCGAGCCCTCGGATGTGTCGGAACCATCACGGATGGTGCGATTCGTGATCTGGATGAGATGACCAATGCCGGATTCAAATCCATCGCTCGCAGACTGTGCGTGGGACACGGAGCAGTCCAGCCTGTAGAGTTTGGCTGCGAAGTGGAGGTCTTCGGACGACGTATTCGCCCGGGCGATCTGATCCATGCTGACAAGCACGGATTTCTTGTGATAGAACCTGAGGCTCAGCCGAAGATTCTGGAGGCAGCCCGATTCATGGATTCGAATGAATGTCAGACAGTGATCCAGGCGGCTCGAAATTCTGCCGGGCTGACGATGGATCAACTGCTGCAGCAACTGGGTGACGCATCACGACAGTTTGCCGCCAATGCTCGGAATCAATTCCGACGAGACGGGGAATGGTAGGCAGGGGCAACGGACTGATCGAACGGGGTTTCAGAAACGGCAGGGGCGACCTGAATGTCCACTGAAGAGTATCTGCTTGTGTCCCGGATGATTGATCATTCGCTGCTGAAGCCTGCGACGCCGATCCAGGATTTTGAGCAGGGATGTCGACTGGCGATTGCATATCAGGCTGCCAGTGTCTGTATTCAGCCGCATTATCTGGCACGTTGTGCCGAGCTGCTGCGGGGCAGTGGAGTCCGTGCCAGTACTGTCATTGGCTTCCCGCATGGTGGTCATACCACAGTAAGCAAGGTCGCAGAGGCTCGACAGGCACTGCTGGATGGCGGAGAAGAACTGGACCTTGTGTGTAATATCAGTCGCGTCGTGAGTGGTGACTGGGATTTTGTCAGAGCGGATCTGCAGGCTGTGATCAACCTGACGCATGCGGCTGGCCAGCAGATCAAGGTGATTTTTGAGAACTGTTTTCTGACAAACGACCAGAAAATCCGGCTTTGTGAAATCTGTACCGAACTGGGGGCGGACTGGGTGAAGACCTCCACGGGCTATGGAACCAGTGGTGCAACGTTTGCGGATCTGGAGCTGATGCGTCGTCATTCCGGTCCTGGTGTGCAGGTCAAGGCTGCCGGTGGTATCCGGGATCTTGCCGGAGTTCTCAGGTGTCGCGAACTGGGGATCAGTCGGGTTGGTGCCAGCGCCACACAGAGCATTCTGGATGAATACCGGCAACAACTTGGCTTGCCGCCCCTGAACGTTTCCATGGCTGTGGCGAGTGACGGTTACTGACACCCTGTTGGCGACTCAGTTCCCCGTTTTTTCAAATTCCGAGTAACTCTATTTTCCCCGATTCGCGGTTTTCTGGTAGTCTGATGTGCGGCGGAGTCGGGGTCTGTGCGTGGCCACGGGTGCGATTCGCTGAATCTTGTTTCCAGGGAAACCAACATCATGTGGACTCGAATCGCAGGCACAGCATCGCTGGCGCTCGCTGCTGCCGTCTCCCTTGCAGCACCAGTTCTTGCTGACGAGGCAACTCAGACTCTGACCATCGGCTCAAAGGCTCCTGAAATCAGCGTCGAGCACTGGGTCAGTGACGGCAAAGGCACCTTCAAGCCAGTCACAAAGTTCGCGGCAGGTAAAGTGTATGTTGTGGAATTCTGGGCCACGTGGTGTGGTCCGTGTATTGCCAGTATGCCGCACCTGGTCGAAGTCCAGAAGAAGTATGCAGAGCGTGGCGTGCAGATCGTCAGTATCAGCGACGAGGACCTGGAAACTGTTGAGGGGTTTTTGAAGCGACCTGTGCGCGGTGCTGCCCCTGCCGAAGGAAATGCTCAGCCTGCCACCTACGCCGAATTGACCAGTGCCTACTGTCTGACCACTGACCCGGACCGTTCGGTCCATGCGGCCTACATGGAAGCAGCCGGTCAGAATGGTATTCCGACCTGTTTTATTGTGGGCAAGACCGGACTGGTGGAGTGGATCGGCCATCCAATGCAGATGGACGACACGCTTGAGCAGGTCGTCAGTGACAAGTGGGATCGAAATGCATTTCTGGAAACGTTCCGCAAAGAGCAGGAGCGTGGACTGCTGCAGGCGAAACTTGGTCCACTGATGCAGCGTGGGAAAATTGCCGAAGCACTGGCACTTGTCGATGACGCAAAGAAGGCCAATGCAGAGGACAAGGAATATGTGGCAATGCTGGATCAGATGAGATTCAGCATTCAGGTCAACGGCGCTATTTCCAAAGTTCAGGGTGACAAGGCTGACGAAGGATTCGCCGAACTGGCCAAACTGATGGAAATCTGCCCACCAGAACTGAAGGGACGACTGAAGGGTCTGCAGTTGCAGCTGATGATCGTGAAGGAACGTGTTGAACAGGCAGCAGCCCTGATCAAAGCAACTGCTGACGACAAGCAGGCAAGTGCCGAGGACATGAATGAGCTGGCGTGGACCGTTTACCAGATGGCCAGCAATCCGCAGTCCAAAGTTCCCAAACCGGTCATCGCAGCGGCGATTGCAACTGCGGAAAAAGCAGTCGCTCAGGAACCCAAAAACGCCATGGTCATTGATACTCTGTCGCACCTAGTGCACCTGAGTGGTGACCTTGATCGAGCCATCAAACTGCAGGAACAGGCCGTTGCCAATGTGGGTGACGCTGTGCCTCCGCAGAATGCTGAACAGATCCGGCAGTTCCTTGACGAGCTGAAGAAGGAAAAATCAGAGAAGTGAGTCACTCACAACTCTGCTGATAATAAGGCCAGCACTTCAGGGTGCTGGCCTTTTCTTTGCCATTTCATTTGCTGCGAATCAGGGTGAATTGCATGCCTTCGGAAGTGCGTTATGGGATTATTGGTGTGGGAGCGGTAGCAGACTTCCACCACGTACCCGGGATCCTTCTGGATCCTCGTTCCAGCCTGACGGCGATCTGTGACCCCAATCAGGCACTGCTGGCTCAGCGGCAGTCGGAATGGGGGCCGGTGAAGGCATTCACAGATTATCGACAGCTGGCTGCTGATCCGGATGTGGATGCGGTCATCATCGCTACTCCCAACTTTCTGCATCGCGAGCAGGCTCTTGAATGTGCCCGACATGGCAAGCATGTGATGTGCGAAAAGCCACTGGGGCTGAACTTTCAGGAGTCTGCCGAAATGTACCGGGCAGCTCGCGATGCCGGAGTGCGGCATATGACGGCCTTCACATACCGCTTTGCTCCATCGATGCGATATGTGCGTCATCTCGTGAAAACCGGCCTGCTTGGAACTCCCCGGCATTTTCGTAGTCAGCGTTTTCTGGACCTGCCTGAGACCAGTTGGGGCTGGCGGCAGAACAAGCAGTTAGCAGGTGCTGGTGATCTGTTTGATATGACGATTCATCGCATCGATTTTGCTCAGGATCTGCTGGGCCCGATTCGCACAATCTGCGGGGCTGTTGCCCAGTTTGCTCCCAGAGATCGTACAGCCGACGGGCGTCCCTGTCCGCCTTCCGAAGTTGACGACTGGTCCAGCCTGATCGGCTTCTTTGAAAGCGGAGCGGTAGGGGTTTGGGAAGGCAGTACCCTGATGAAGGGCCACAACAACGGAGGTGTGGGCTACGAGTGGGCCGAGGTCAACTGCAGCGAAGGTTCAGCGGCCTACCAGTTGACCGACCCGAACAATATCATTCTGTCACGAAAAGGCCGGGATCTTGAGAAACTGCCGGTACCGGCCGAGTTCCTGAAGGCCCCGGGAAGCCCGCGTGACCCGTCACACGGCAAGCCCAGCACCGTTTTTCGCTATGATCTTGTTTACGAACTCACATCGGCCATTATTGAAGAACGGGATGCCGTACCCGGATTTCACGATGGGGCTCTGGCTCAGGCCGTGGCAGATTCGGTTCTGATTTCATTTGACCAGCGCCGCTGGGTTGATATTCAGGCGGACCTCGGCTGAGTCATTGATTGGTCCAGAACACAGAAAAGCCGCGTATCAGACTGGCTGATACGCGGCTTTTCATATTTCAGCATCAGTTCCTGAAATGACTTTCAGGGCTTCGCCGGATTAAACCAGATATTGCGATAGCGCACCTGGTTACCATGATCCTGAAGGTAGAGTGGTCCCGGTTCGGCCCCCTCAGCAACCGGCGCTGCAGTGGTGGCATGTGTCAGCTTGACCTGTTCATGAATAACGACACCGTTGTGCCGTACGGTGATCAATCCATCAGCCTGCTTCTTTCCATCAGCACCAAACTGTGCGGCTTTGAACTGTATGTCATAGGTCTGCCAGGCAAGCGGTGGCAGACACATATTGAGGAGTGGCTTACTGATTGAATAGATTCCGCCACATTCGTTCTGCTCACCAGTCAGCCCAAAGGAATCAAGGACCTGCACTTCGTAACGCCCCTGCAGGTAGACTCCACTGTTGCCCCGTCCCTGTCCGCGAGCGTTTGGCATCCATGGAAGCAGAAATTCGACGTGCAATTCACCGGATCCCAGTTTTTTGCGGCTGGTGCAGCCCTGCATGAGCAGTTTGTCGTCGGACAGCCGTCCCCCTTCGAACTCGTCTGCTGACGAACCATCAAACAGTACGATGGCGCCCTCGGGCGGTTTGCGTCCAAGAGTCGGCGACATTCTCTGCACTCGGCTCAGTTCTGCAACTCGCACGTTTTCCATGTTGTAGACAGAAACACTGCCTCCGCGGACTTCACCACGACCGGTATCACCTTTCAGAATGACGACATCGCCCTGGCGCTCACCAGCGCCGCGCAGTGGCGTTTCACCATTCCAGCCCGCGCCTGGCAATCCACCAACCCATGCCACCCACGCGAATCGCCCCTGTCCTTCAGCAATAACCTGCAGGCCCAGATCCACCTCGGTGTCGTTTGAGCGAATTTTCCCGGCATATTCTCCCTGAAAACCGTAGTCGGCTCCGGCCTTGTCTGCCTGCAGTGCAGTAAAGCCCTGTGCCTTCTCGTCTGCTGAAATCGGCGCTGGCACAGCACTCAGAAACAGCAGAATTCCCGTCAGTAACGTTTTTTTCATGGCCCGAAAGTTCCTTTGATTAAGTCCTACCCTGCCCTGCATACAGATTCACACTCGACGGCCAGCAACAGGTTCGCCCCGAATTCCGTCAGCAACTGCCGGCCCTCCCGCAGCACACTCAGAAAGCACTCGTCCAGTGGCTCCAGTGTGACGCGCCGCAGGACCTGGTTCAAGCGAGTCAGCAGGCGACTGTCATCCGCATAGTCATACATGACTCGCGCTTCCAGAAAACGCCGAATGAACGGAGCCAGCTGATCCGTCGGTTGCGGAGCCAGCAGATTTACCACAGCCTGTATCTGCTGCGGACACACAGTCTGCAACGCGTCATACCATCGGTCGAGAATCTCTGACTGTTCACGATAGATGTACCAGTCCAGCAGCAGTTCCACCGTGATGTGGCCCAGAAATGCAGGACGATGATCAAAGCGATCAGGAATCAGACGACGAAATCGTCCGGTCATGTCAGCTTCCAGCATCAGGAATGTGGCACTGTTATGAAACAGATCATCATCCACCAGGTGCTGCAGAGTCCCCAGTGCGACCAGACGTGAATCCGCATCCAGTTGTTCAAGTTGCGGACGAATTCGGCGACTTCGCATGCGGACACGTCGATCGACAACGCTGAGCCAGTCCGGGATGGCAGTTCCCGCCAGCATCAGTGGTGAGTCCAGAAATCGGTAACCGTGTGCGAGGTAATTCATGGGACCATATTACAGCCAATTCCTGTGCTGCAGTGAAGCGGACAATCGGAATCGGCGCTGCACAAGCCAAAATCCCGGTGCTCTACTTCGCCTGCCCCCAACAATCCGCTATGATAATCCGCTGGTTTTCACAGACCTCCATCTGTTTTTATTCCTGCAGCGGGCTCTCTGAAACACGCCTATGGCTACTCCCCGGAAAATTCGTACCGCACTCTGCCAGATGACCTGCGTACCTGAGCCGGATGTCAATCTGCAGAGGGCTATTCACAGGATCCGCGAAGCCGCTGCCGCCGGTGCTCAGGTCGTATGTCTCCAGGAAGTCTTCAACCTGCAGTATCCCTGCCAGGCAGAAGAACACGATCGTTTTGCTCTGGCGGAACCAATTCCCGGTCCCACGACTATCGCGCTGCAGAAAATAGCGAAGGAACTTTCTGTAGTGCTGGTCGTTCCGCTGTTTGAATATCGGACACACGGCCTGTATCACAATTCTGCCGTTGTCCTCGATGCAGATGGCAGCATCGCGGGACTGTACCGCAAAATGCATATCCCCGATGACCCGCTGTACCTTGAAAAATTCTACTTCGCCCCAGGCGATCTGGGATTCCTCGCCTTTCCAACTCGATATGCCCGCATCGGCGTCTGTATCTGCTGGGATCAGTGGTATCCAGAAGCTGCCCGGCTGACCGCGATGCAGGGGGCAGAAATGCTGTTCTATCCCACGGCCATCGGCTGGATCCCCGGCGAACGAGATGTCTACGGCGCCAGCCAGTATTCCGCGTGGCAGACCATGATGCGCAGCCACGCCATTGCCAACGGGCTGTTTGTTGGGGCACCCAACCGTGTGGGTACTGAGCAGCAGATTCAATTCTGGGGTGGCAGCTTTATGGCAGATCCCTATGGCAACGTCATCGCTCAGGCAGACCATGATTCAGAAGCCACCCTGCATGCAGAATGTGACCTGAGTCTGCTCAATACCGCACGGACTCACTGGCCTTTCTTCCGGGATCGCCGAGTTGATGCGTTTGCCGACCTGCAGAAACGCTGGTGTGAACGCTGAAACTCGGACTGCGATTCCATGAACAGCAGCCTTCATTCCGAATCCCCGCCAGCGGATTCAACAGCTCACGAAATACGTCCTCGCGGACGTCTGTGGACTTTGCTGGCAGCGATTGCTGTGTTTGCATGGATCCTGATCACAATCAGCAGTTACATTCTGAATCGCCTTTCAGGAGAACAACTGTCTCCACAGGCACCGCTGCAGGTGTACCAGATTCTGAGACACTGTCTCAGAACGATCGTGCGTCCTTCCGGACAGCAGGACCATCTCACTGATGGACTCCCCACTGCTTACTGCCTCCGACTTCGAGACATTTCGCGGCTGGCAGGATACGGATTTCCGCAGTCAGCTGAGGCTGCACCTGAAACCATCGGCATGCACCGTATTGCAGCAGGCGCAGAAGCAGCATCCGAACAGTCAGCTGGCCGTATTCATCAAAGGCAGCCCGGTGGGACTTGTGCCCCTCCAGGGTATTCGTGGTGATTACCTGCAGCTGACTCTGGAATACTGCACGGCAGCCGATGCCAACGAAGTGTTTGCTCGCCTGACCCAGTGACCGGACGATATGGTCAGCGAAGACGGCTGACAGGAGTTGAGCGAAACCAACGCACTCCCAGCAGCAGCAGACAATACAGCGAAAACGCGCTCAGAATAAGCCCGGCAATGGTCGGCCAGTGCCCAAAAATGATCCTCAGCCCCTGCTGCTCCCAGATCGCATTCCACGTGCAAAGGACAATCACTGCACCAGCGGCCAGACATGGACCAAAAGCCATAAAACCTCGTCCCGTCAGGACAAAGACGGCAAGGCCAAGGACTATTCCGGCGAGGGGCGAAACAGCCAGCACACAGAGCACAGGCTGCCAACCCATGAATGCACCAATCATCGCCATCAGCGTGACATCACCGAAACCGATTGCCGGAAAACCCAGAATTCGATTGGCGGCCACTCGGCCAGCCCACACAAGACTGGCTCCGCTTACAGCCCCGCACAGACTCCATGCCAGACCATGCAGGTGCTGATGATCCTTCATCCATTGCGGTAGCCACGGACCGTAGACCTGCACCATTTCATCACTCCAGTCCACCCAGATATGGATCAACTGAAGATCTCCGCTGGCAAACGAAAGCAGCAGAGCTGCCAGAGTTCCGGGCAAAATAATCTGATCTGGTATGACATAATCAATCAGGTCAGCGGCGACAGCCGTCACCAGCAGAAACAGAAGCAACAGATGAAACGGCAGTCGTGCCTGCCACAAAGCCTGTGCAGGTCGAACCTCTGTTACCGTCTGACAGCCCTGTTCAAGCAGGTAGGCGAAAACCGCAAACAGACACCCCGTTCCGACAGCAGCCAGCCACGGTCCTGAAGATGTTCTGGCACGGCATCCCGAACAATGGCCGGCCCATGGAACGACTGCTGAAAACACGGGCAACCGCGCAGCACAGCCGCGACACCAGCGAATACCGGCTGGGCGAGCCTCTTCAGCAAGGCTTGCAGCCCAGAGAACCGCCGACCAACCGGCCACCAGTCCCACAAAAAAAATGACGATCAGCCACATGACAACCCATTCCCGAATCGACAGCACAAAGCCCGTTTTTTAGGCAATTCACCAGAAAAAATGCACATTCCAATCGCACACTTTAGGAGTTTTTGTTTTTCTCAAGCAAAAAACCTGTTGTTTCGCACAGTTTTTAAGCAGCTCCGATTCAGAACCAAGTGTCGGCATGAGTTTTGCTAAACGGAATACGCCGGTTGTAGGTCGTATGGTTGCTGAAACTGTCGTCTCGTCCCGACTTGATCCGAAAATCAAGGCGTGCATGTGGGACAACAACGGATACAACACGCAGACTACGGCTTTGATCGGTCAGTGAATTTCGGGGTTTCCTGCAGATTCCGATCTGTGGCGAGACTTTAACCAATCGACAGGGGTTAGGGCAGAGACATGAAGAAACTTGAGGCTGTCATCCGTCACTACAAGCTGGAAGACGTCAAAACCAAACTGACCAGTATCGGCGTTCAGGGTATGACGGTTTCCGAAGTTCGCGGTTTTGGCCGCCAGCGTGGCCACAAGGAAACGTACCGTGGTGCTGAGTACACGGTGGATTTCATGCCGAAGGTGAAGATGGAAGTTGTCGTCAACGACAACGAAGTGGAAGCCGCGGTAGCAGCCATTTGTGAAGCCGCTCGCACCGGCCAGATTGGCGATGGCAAGATCTTCATCTCCAGCCTTGAAGGCGTCGTACGTATTCGAACGGGTGAGACGGGAACTGACGCAATCTGATTGTGCCACAGGCCTGCCTTTTGAGAACCGCACTGAGGATTCAGGGCAGGGATCAGGGGATCCAGAGGCGGGCAACTTTTCCGGTCTGGTACGTTTCGGTATGCTGTGGGTTCTGTCGTAGGAAGCTTTAAGGTTCTCCGAACGATTGTTGACCTGCACACCTGAACGGGACCGGTCTGGATATGAGGTTTGCACATTTGCCACAACGATCGGCCAAATTGATGATCTGGCTGATCGTGTGTCTTTCATCGGTGACGCGGGCACAGGATGCGGGTGAGCAGATTCGGGCCGCCGTCTCAGCGGCCTCTGCATCCGTGGTGCGGATTCGTGTCATTGGTGGCGAGCAGACGGTTGACGGAGCTACTGTCAGCTCACTGGCCACGACCGGGGTTGTGATTTCACCTGCCGGGCAGATCGTCTCCAGCAGCTTTGCTTTTCAGGGCCGTCCCACAGCTGTCAGTGTGGAAACCTCAGCTGGTGAACGTCGCTCTGCAACGCTCGTTGCGACCGACCATGTGCGACGACTGGTGCTGCTGCAGGCGGAGGGCGCTGGCTGGAGCCCGGCAACTGTGGTACCGCGGGACCAACTTCAGGTGGGCCAGCATGCTCTTGCACTGGGTCGCTTTTATGAGTCATCTGTACCCTCGGTATCCTCCGGAATTGTCAGCGCATTGAATCGCATTCATGGTCGGGCGCTGCAGACCGATGCCAAGATTTCACCAGTCAATTATGGCGGACCACTGATTGATCTTGCAGGTGGGGTCCTCGGGATTCTGGTACCGCTGTCGCCACGAGGACGTGGTAACCCATCATCCGGAATCGAGTGGTATGACTCGGGTATTGGCTTTGCTGTTCCGATGAGTGATGTTGTCGCGGTGGCCGAAAAGCTGACAACGGGCAAAGATCTGCGGCCGGGACTTGCCGGTTTACAACTGACAGCACCTGGACCATTCTCAGAGAAAGTCTCGGTGCAGCGTATTCATCCCGGATCACCTGCACAGACGGCCGGCATCCGAGTGGGAGATCGCCTGCTGCAGGCTGCAGACCTCAGAATTCAACGCCTGAGCAGTCTGGAAGAAGTGCTGGCATCCCGTTATGCGGGTGATTCTGTCGAGCTGACTCTGGAGCGGGATGGCCAGCCTGTCAAAGTTCAGCTGCAACTGGTGGAGCAGTTACCGACACTGCAGCGCGGTTATGCCGGTCTGATTCTCCCCGCAGCCGCAGTGACTCCCAACCCGGTCGTTCCAGCCATCGCCGATCCCCAGGCTCTGCTCAATCCTCAGCCTGCGCCAGCGGTACCCGTGTCCGTACAGACGATACCGGATTCTCCGGCCGCTCGGGCGGGGCTCCCGACGACATTTGAACTGACTGCAGTCAACAACAAACCACTGAAGGGACTGCGATCCTTTCAGGAACCGGACCTCCAGCTCCTGGCCGATTCCGAGGTCGATCTGAAGTGGCGTGATCCGCAGACTGGTGAAGAACGCAGCCTCAAAATGAAGCCGGGCGTGTTTCCTCCAGCACTGCCTGCAACAGGTCCAGCATTGCTGAATGGTGCCGAACCTCAGCCTGCCCCTGGGTCGCAGACGCCATCGCGTGAAGAGGTTCCTATCGAGGGCCTTGGCAGTTGCGTAGTGATTTCACCAGCTCAGAGCAGTGGTCGTCGCGTAGCGCCCATCGTGCTGCTGTCCGCAGACACGCAATCTGAAGCGGATCTTGTTGAACGGTGGGGGCCTCTGCTGGCTGAATATCGCCTGATGCTGCTCATTCCCAGAACCACCGGTCGAACTTCGTTGACCGCCGATGATGCACCCATCGTCCTTGCCTGTCTGCAGCTGGCCGCATCTAAGTACAATGCGGACTCCGCCACTCCGATTCTGCTGGCTGCAGCACCTCAGACCGAACTGGCGTGGCAGTTCACTTCCGGAAACTCGCGAGTCACAGCGGATCTGGTGCTGCAGACAGGGTGGATTTCCGACTTCCTGCTGCAGGAAGTGAATGGTACCGGACAATCGGTCCTGCTGCTGGAGAATAGCCAGAAGCCCGAGAGTCGCCTGCTGCTGGATCGCAGTCGAACATCGCTTCGCAAGGCTGGTTTCTGGGTTCCTGCTGTCAGTCAGGAACGTCCGGTTGAGCAGCAGATTGCCGCATGGTCCGTTCTGCTCAGGGCGTGGTAATCTGCAAAACTGCGCGGCCTGCTCCCGTAACCTCAAAGATTCTGCACTCACCAGTCATACTGGTCCAGTGCCACTGCAGCAGCCCGTTGGCATCGGCCTCGATTGCTGAGTCGGAATCCATCGTGACGATCCAGCGAATGTTCTTGCTCCGCAGCGTCGCAATCAGAGAATCCGTCAATCCCTGCCCGAGCTGCTGCTGCAGAATGTAATGAGTTGCCGGAAAAAATCCTGAGTATCCATTGGCTGTCCGCAGACCGGCCGCTGTTGACTGAATCATCCAGCGAACTGTCGGTTCAAAGTCGTCCGGTGCATATCCTGCCACATACGGCAGGATCAGGATCCCCTCACCTGCCTGAACCCTGCCCTGCAGATACTGCGCCCAGTCAGAAATCTGATCCGTGCGAGGCACTAAGACACTGCGTGTCCTGCCAGGCCACGACTCAAAGACAAACAGCAGTACAAGACAGACTATACTGCCGCTCCGGATTCGAGGCATGCTGCTGAAAGCACTTCGAGTCATTATCAGCAGTAAATCAATTCCCGCGCCGGCCAGCAGGACGACACCTGCCTGAAAAAAGATGGCAAACCTGAATGCACTGCGAACCTGCGCCATACCAGGCAACCAATCGCACAGGAATGACCAGATGCGCAGCCCTCCGGGTTCCAGATTGACACCCAGCGACAGTGCAAAGGACACGCTGGAAAACAACGTCAGCGTGATTGCGAGGCGTTTCAGGGATCGTGATGACTTTGAGCAGAAGATCAGGATTGGTGCCGTGCACGCCAGCAGCAGACGCAGCCAGCCTGGTCCCAGATTCCATGGGCGATCGGTACTGGATTGTGCAGCTTCCCAGAGCGAGTTCGGCGGGGCACGCAGATAATCAGACGGCATGGCTGACAATACAGCGACATTCTGCTCTCTTCGCTCAAATCCATGCTCGGACATGACCTGCTGAACCGGGCGAACCAGCAGCAGGACTGGTGGCAGAGAAAGCAGTCCCGCAGCCATGATCAACAGACTCCACCTTCGTACTGCTGACAGCGGGATCAGTACCCAGCCGCAGATCAGCAGTAACAGGCCCAGAAACATCATGTGATGCAGACACGTGGCGGGAAGGCAGATGACAGCCGCTGTGGTTTCAAGGATTCGGATAGTCGGCTGTCGCAGTCCTGAAAGGCGTTCCTCGGCAACGGTTGAAAGCTGGAGCAGAGTCGAAAGCAGCCAGATTGATGGCCAGAAACAGGCCAGTTGAAGCACCTCCAACTGTTGCTGCAGCAACGGAAGCATCGTCATCGCACAACCAGCGGCTGCTGCCGACCAGAATTGACAACCGCAGCGTCGCAGCAGCACACTGGCCAGCCACCCATTCAGAAACAGATTCACTGACAGCCAGCAGTTGTAGGCCAAGGAGGTTGAACCAAACAGTTGAACCAGCGGCTGCAGCAGTGCTGTCATCGGCATCGGTTCGCTGAATGCAAAGGTGCGTTTTTCCGGGAAGAATATTGGCGCATCCCACCAGCCGTAGAACCCCTGCTTCAGTGCTGTTGAATTCCACAGAATTGTCCACGCATTAAACAGCGGGACGGTATCCGAACCCGTCACAGTGACCGGAATGCGATCGAGTGGAGCAGACAGGACGGAGTGCAGAGGCAGCAGCGACAGCATTGCAAGCACCGCACACAACATTGCAGTGCGGAATAAGACCGGCACAGTCTGTGCAGCAGATGATTTCTCTGCAGACCCTGACGCAACCATGCTGAACCGCTCCCCCTGAAACTCAGATGGCTGTCACACTCCGTAAGTCATTCGTTTTCACTGTCATGCTCTTCATCATCATCGTCGTCGTCAGCTTCCGGAGGCTCTGGCAGCAGAGGCATCCCAAAGAACTGCTCAACCGTCTCTGCAGCCTGACACAGTCTGCCAAAGACAAGGGTATGCAATTGCAGGAAGCGATCGGCCAGTTTTTCTGAGGCCTCATACATCGCTCCAGGATCATCTTCTTCTGCCTGTGACTCCACCAGAAAATCGGCGATGGAGATCTGCTTTCGAGCATGATCAAAGGGATACTCGAACTCAGCAAATGCCTCCTGAACGCTTTGCAGCTGTCGAAACATACTGCCAATGAAGCGTTTGATCTGCTGCAACAGCTTTTCATTCTGTTCATCAGACGACATTTCATGCAGCATTCGTCCCAGTGCAAGCCGTGTATCTCTGAGCATCAGCAGGGGCTGAATCCAGTCGTTGATCAGTCGAAACAATTCCAGCAGTCGCTCAAGCTCATCAGCAGAGAACCGAGCTTCCTGCAGAACGGTGGTCAGTTCCGGAGTGCGGGCCAGCCTGAGTGCAGAAAACAGTCGCGCGGCGGCGGCCTGCTCAAATGGGACGATCCGCGGCAGCAGTTTTGACTGCTGATCCTCAGCACTTGTCTTTTCTGCGGCTATCTGTTCGTCGGTCGTCAGTGGTACGGAGAATTCATCCCGCGGAATCCGGATCCCGGTTCGCAGCAGCAGTTCAGCCATACGAATTTCAATCAGCCGCGTATCACACTCATCAAACAGCTTCCAGTTTTCACGAAAGCCTTCGACCTTCTGCAGCATGGATTCGCGGGACTTTCGCAGTCGATCCAGCACAGCCGCAGCATTTGTCACTGGTTTTTGAGCCTCTTCCGGGCCCTGAAACGGTCTGTACAGTGCCAACTGTCCCTGGAAAAATCGGTGCAGCGATTTCCATGTATCCTGCTTTTCCTGCAGATGTCGCGCCATTTTTTCAATGGGATGAATCCGCGACTTCTTCAGCTCGCTACCCAGCATTTCGCGATAGAAATCCCACGTGACTGCTTTTGAAAGTTCCTCAAAACGACGAAACAGATGAGCTGCAGGCAGTTCCAGCTGAAAAATTCCGTCAGATTTTTCCTGTGCAGCACGCGCGATCCGTTCACGATCACAGGGGTGAGTATCAAAAGCAGCCGTCTTCGACTCGATAATCACCTCGTCAATCGCCCGCTGTCCACGCTCCTTGATCTGCTCTGCATTCAGCAGTATCAGCGATGGAAAGTTGTCGACCAGTCGTTCTTCGTGATAGAGCAGGCTGAGATCCGACATCGCGCCATTCCACGAAACTCCCAGTACATGCAGCTGTCGAGCAGTACGAGCGAAAGTTTTCGAACCCGCGAATCGTGCTTCGTAGCGGTCGGCATCAAACTCCATCTGACGCATCAGAAAGCCGCTGATCACATGCCCCACAAGCATGAAGACCCATAACAGTCGCCGGACCAGCCAGACCGTGAATCTTGCCACCAACAGTATCCAGCCAACTCGCAGATCAAGTTGTTTTGAATACTCCTCCAGTCGTTCATCCCACGAATCGCGTTCGTAAACCAACCGAGCAAACCAGTAGTTCATGCTGCGAATCAGCCACGAAAGCCGCATTCCGGCTCCCTGCGAAAAATGACCGAATTCATGTGCCAGAACTCCGCCGAACTGTCGCATATTCAGCCCGGCTACAAGTGGCATACCAATTGTCAGGACCAGATCATTTCCGAAGAAACTCAGCAGACCTCGACGGAATCCTGCACTGGCATTGATCTGACAATCAATATCAATCCGCGTCGGGACAGGTGCATCGACAGCCCGACAAATACGCCCCACGAAATCAAACAGAATCGGCTCATCAGCACGCTTGAGTGTCCGTCGCCCCGTATGCTCAGCCTGCCGGGAAAAAAATGGCTTCAGCATAAAAATCAACAGCAGCACTCCTGAAATCAGCGGTGCCACATACACCATCAGTCCGAAAATCAGGGCTTTACCTGAATTTCGTCCCGTGGTGTTTTCACTGAGTGCCGTGATCACCCCGGCGTTTTCCACGGCATGCCTGAACAACAGGATTCCAGTCAATACAATAATCAGCAGATACACCAGCGGCAGCAGCACCATCAGCAATGAAACCAGCAGAATCCCCAGTTTGTACAACAGTGGAACACCGACCGGCTGAATGGATGCCGAGAGAAACGCCTGTTGAATCCGACTTCGCAATTCCTCTGGATTTTCAGGCGCTGGTGGCAGGAAACGACCCGGGACCGGGGCTGCATGCGAAACGGGCTGCAGGGTCATCGACGACGAATCGGCAGTATTCGTGGCCGGCACCACAAATGGTTGCTGGCAGCGAGGACAGCGAACCTTTCTTCCGGCTAATTCATCCCTCAAATTCAGTGCGGCGCTGCAGGCCGGACAGATATGTCGTAAAGGCACGTGTTTCCCCGACAGTTCGCATTCCGCTGGAATTACTTGCAGACGACCGAAATCTCGCAAATCGCTGCAGGTTTTGCCATACTGCCACCCCCTGAATCTGCACCATCCTCAAATGAACTGCGTTAGAATGAGCGCAACGACACTCAGCCGTTTTGCCCCCAGCCCGACAGGTCGGCTGCACTGCGGACATGTCTGCTCGGCTCTCAACGCTCGACAGTTGGCCCTCAAAACCGGCGGACAATTTCTGCTGCGAATTGAAGATATCGATTTCACTCGCTGTCGCCCTGAGTACACCACAGGGATTTTCGAGGATCTGGCATGGCTGGGATTTCAGTGGCCAGTGCCGGTTCGCTGCCAGTCACAGCACCTGGCGGAATACCGTCAAACCGCAGAGACTCTGTTGCAACGAGGCCTGCTTTACCCGTGTTTCTGTACGCGACAGGAGATCCAGCGAGAGATTGCAGCTGCAGGCGGCGCCCCACATGGCTCCGAGGGCCCCCTCTATCCGGGTACCTGCCGTCGCCTGTCGAAAGATGAGCGACAATTCCGCGTCAATCGAGGAGACTCATTTGCACTCCGACTTGATCTCGCTGCAGCAATGGCCACAGTCTGCCGGCCAATGGAATGGCTGGATCTGAATCGTGGACCGCAGCAGGCTGTACCGGAACTGCTGGGTGATGTCGTGCTCGTACGTCGGGATATTGGCTGCAGTTATCACCTGTGTGTTGTTCATGATGACGCTGTGCAGGCAGTCACCCACATTTCTCGTGGCGAAGATCTGTTTGAAGCCACGCATCTGCATCGTCTGCTGCAGGAACTTCTGCAGCTGCCGGTCCCTGTGTATCAACACCACTCACTGCTGCGTGACTCAGATGGCAAACGACTCGCAAAACGAGACCGTGCGGAAACTGTGCAGTCACTGCGACAACAGGGACTGACACCAGCTGATGTCATGCATCGGGCTGGCTTCTGAAATCGTGTTCTCCAGGAATCGGACTGCCATGCGGATCCACAGTACCGTCAGGTAACCCGGTATCGAGGCGACTGCGGAGACCTTCACTGGTGTAGTGCTCAAGCGTCTCTGCCTGACGATGGATGCGGCCTCGACCGATACCCTCGGTTACCAGATACGATTCCCAGAGTCTATGCGAGCGAACCAGCAGCGCAGCTTCTCGACGACCCGTATCGGTCAGCTTCAGGATGTCTCCATCGCGAATCAGCCGTCCCTGTCGAGCCTGGATCCATCCAGCGACGATCAGCATTCGCCGACCGCACAAAAGTTTTCGCGACAATTCCTCAACAGTCGCTGTCGTCGAAATTTCCCGCGCCCCGCTTCGCTCTTCAATTCGATACAACAGAGCCAGCAGATCCTCGCAGAGGATCCTGAGAGATAGTCGAACTCGCTGCACCCATCCCGTCAATACCCCGGCTGAAGGTGACAACAGAGCCGCAGCAAGGAACAGCAGGCCCACACAAAGTGTCATCATGCCAGCGGTTGAGATACTGCGATATCCGGCCCACCGTGGCAGTATCAGAGCCGAGAAATGTCCCATGACAGCCGCCGTCGCTGCAATTCCTGCACTGATCCAGATCATGTGGCTCAGTCGCGTCGTCAGCAGCAGTGCCGCTGATGGAGGGACGATGAACATCGCGACAACAAGGATATTGCCAGCCGCTTCAAAACTGGCCACAGCTGTGATGGCCACGATCACCATCAGCAGATAATGCACCAGTCGAGCATTGTAGCCACCAGTTGTTGCCAGCCCCGGATCAAATGAACTGATCAGCAGTTCCTTGAAAAACAGCAGTACAAACACCAGGTTCAACAGCAGCACAGCGGCCAGACTCATGGTCACTCGCGGCAGCTCCAGCCCACCGATACGGAAGGTCTGCAGAGGGCTGTCTTCAAGAGCACCGTATAAAACACACCCCGGATCCAGATCCACGGCATCTGCAGCCTGCACAATCAACACCAGACCTGCCGCAAACAGCGTGGTAAACACCACACCTGTGGATGCCCCTTCATCCACAGACCCGATATCCCGGATCAACTCTGTCAGCAGGGCCGTCAACAGTCCGGCCACCACAGCCCCCGCAAACAGTATCGGACCTGTCCGACTGTGGGTCAGCAGAAAAGCGGCGGCAATCCCAGGCAGTACCGCATGACTTACCGCGTCACCCAGCAGACTGGTACGGCGCAACACGAGAAAATTTCCCGGCAACGATGCAGCTACAGCACAAAGTATGCCTGTAAGCAGAATCACCCCGTCGTAATGCCATGTCCAGCCCAGAGCATCAGTCATTTCCTGCGCTCCTCCTGCACGGCAGCGACTGACTGCTGCACAGCGGCACCTGCCATATCGTGAGGACTTGCAGGAATGGCAGAACCCCGCTGTCGCTGCAGCAATAACTCCTCAAGACGAGCAATCAGTTCGGGTTCCAGAACGTGCTCGATCGCATCCGCCTCACGGTCCACCCGCGAGGCCGCCACGTCCGCGTGCGTGATCAGATAAAGTTCCCACAATCGATGATGATGCACCAGTCGTTCGGCTTCCATCACACCGCGTCGTGTAAGTTCAACAGCGCCCTGTGAATTCAGCCAGACAAGGCCTTCAGCTGAGGCTCTGCGGATCTGAGCACGCAATCGCCCGGCACTCCATGAACGAAGATTCAGCAGTTCCTCAAATCCAGCCGCTCGACGGTCCGATTCCGATACCGACTCCTCTCCTGCGGATTCTCGCAGCTCCCAGATCCCGCGCAGCAGATGTTCCCGATCAATTGCCGCGGCCAGTTCACTGCGGCGCATGGAACGTACAAGCACACCCCGCTCACGCCCCAGCAACAGGCTGCCAAAAAACAGAACGCCACAGGTCAGAACAATCACAGCCCCGGACGGAAGATCAGCAAACAGAGCACTGAGCAGAGCACCGCAAAAACCGGACAGTCCACCGATCAGACCGGAAATCAACAGCATCACCCACAAGCGATTAGTCCAAAAGCGAGCGGCCGCAGCGGGAATCACCAGCATCGCAATCATCAGGATCAGTCCCACAGCCTGCAGCCCGATCATTGTGATCAGAACAACCAGGGACATCAGCAGCAGATCAAGCAACGAGATCGAATATCCCCGCGCCGCAGCATAACCCTCATCAAAACACAGCAATGTCAGTGAACGAAAATTCAACCCGATCAGCAGTGCGACCAAAGCTGCCGTCAGAGCGATCAGTCGAGCATCAGCAGCAGTCATGGAAGCTGTCTGACCGAAGATGTATCGATCAAGACCTGCCGCTCTTCCGGCAGGGACCTGCTGCACCACGGTCAGCAAAGCAACACCAGCCCCGAAAAACACGCTCAGCACAATCCCAAGCGCCGCATCTTCCTTCAGGCGAGGCAGACTGCGAATAAAAAGAATGGCAACTGCCCCGGCAATCCCACTGGCTGCTGCACCCGCCAGCAGTACCAACCGTGAAGAACCGTCGAAGCCCATCAGCGGAGCCAGCAGGAAGGCCAGCCCCACACCCGGCAGCGTCGCATGACTCAGCGCATCCCCCACCAACGCTCGGCGACGAAGCAGAGTAAAACATCCGACCAACCCGGCGGCCAGCCCCAGCAGTGTTGCCCCCAGCAGAACAATCCGAGTGTTGTAGTGTTCAAAAAGCAGCAGACTGCTCAGACGCTCGCGAAATCCTGTCCCTGCTGCCAGCAATACCAGCACACACTCGTTTGCCGACTGCAGCAGCTGCACAAAGAACTGCAGATGAACACTCACAGACGCTGCTCCCGACGACGCAATGCCTCCGTTGCCTCCTCAAGCAGCGTCAGACGACCTCCATAGGTTCGTTCAAGGTTCTCACGAGTAAAGACTGTCTGTGTCGGCCCCTCAGCCACCACTCGCATATTCAGCAGCACAACCGAATCAAAATAGTCCGGCACCGTATGCAGGTCATGATGGATCACAACCGCCGTTCGGCCTGCTGCCCGCATCGAACGCAGGATTTCAACAATCGCCTGCTCCGTAGCTGCATCCACCGCCGCAAATGGCTCATCCATCAGATACAGATCCGCCTCCTGCACCAGAGCCCGTGCCAGAAAAGTGCGCTGCTGTTGCCCCCCGGAAAGCTGACTGATCTGACGATCCGCAAGCTCACCGATGCCAACCTGCTCAAGCGCCCTGCGAGCCGCCTCACGGTGACGCCGACGAACACGGCCAAACCAGCCAATCTGACCATACAGGCCCATGGTCACCACATCCAGCACGCTGACCGGGAAGTCCCAGTCCACAGACTCACGCTGCGGAACATAACCCACTCGATGACGCGCGGCATGCCACGGCTGACCAAAAATCTCCACTCGTCCCGATGCCTTCGGCACCAGATCCATCACGGCCTTCAACAACGTACTCTTGCCAGCCCCGTTCGGCCCCACAATTCCCACCAGACGCCCTGGTGAGACATCAAATTCAACGTCCCAGATGACCGGTCTGCGATGCCACGCAACCGTCAGATCCTGAATCGATAACGGTATCGCAGGATTACTCACGAACAGACTCCCGCAACCTGCGCCATTCAGTAAAACCACCGCTCGGTACGCGACCCCCAAGAGCTTCCGTCACCGTGGTCAGATTATGCTCCAGCATCCCGGAATAGGTTCCCTGCGGAGTACCGGATTCACCCATCGCATCCGAAAACAACTCGCCCCCCAGCACCACCTCATGGGCACGAGATCGAGCGCCCTCAATCAGTGCCTGCAGGTTTTTCGGGGAAACACTGGTCTCTGCAAACACCGCAGAAACACGACGAGTCACCAACAGGTCAACCAGTTCATTCACCCGCACCAATCCAGCCTCTGACTCCGTTGAGATCCCCTGAATTCCCAGCACCTCAAGACCATAGGCCCGACCAAAATAACGAAATGCATCATGCGACGTCACCAGCACTCGCCGCTCTGATGGTATCGACTGCACACACTCAAGGCCGAATTCATGCAAAGCTGACAGCTCGGCAGTCAATTGCTCACCCCGGCTCCTGAACTCCCCTGCATACTCAGGCTGAGTCTCGGATAATGCCTCCACAATCGCCGGAATACTGTCGGCCCACAGGGCGACGTCCATCCAGACATGCGGATCCGGATGACCTCCAGACCCATCCTCGGTCAGCAACCGCTCTGCCGGCAAGGAGGCTCCCAGCACCAGCACACGCTGCTGCTCTGATAACTTCGCCACGGACTCCTGCATCCGCCCCTCAAGCAATAACCCCACACTCACAATCAGATCGCTGGACATTAACTGACGGATGTCGTCACGAGTCGGCTTGTAGAGATGAGGATCCACACCACTGCCCATCAACTGCCGAACCTGCACACGTTCACCACCAACGCGTCGCACAAGATCGGCTGCCATCCCAACTGTCACAACAACTTCAAAATCCGAATTGACACCTGCAGCCGTTCCTTCAGCAACCCCGGACTGCCCACTGGAGCCACAACCGACCAATGGCAAAAAACCTGTCAGCAGCAGCAGGAGACATGTCAGCCTGACTTGCCATAACAACGGCATAAGCCACCCCCGCACTCGATAACCACATAACACAGCCAACCCTAAGACGAGCCCTCACCTGAAATTGTAGCCTGTGCTACACTTTTGTCCAACAGCCAGTCCTACGGTTCCCTGTATGACAAAAAAATCCCGGACAACTCCAGTAACGGAGCGGTCCGGGACAAGGATTCAGAGACCCGTGATGGTCCTGCAGCGTCTACGACAGACGACGTTCACGAATCCAGTCCGTGTGGAACTTTTCACCACGCGGCTTGTCGACACGTTCGTATGTATGAGCACCGAAGTAGTCGCGCTGTGCCTGCAGCAGATTCGCCGGCAGGCGACCACGGCGATAACCGTCAAAGTAGGTCAGAGCGGCCGAGAAGCCGGGGACAGGCAATCCCAATTGAATGGCCGTCGAAACCACTCGGCGCCACGCCGGCTGAGCCTGCTCGATCGCCGACCTGAAGAAGTCGTCCAGCAGCAGATTCTCAAGCGTCGGGTTCTTGTCAAAGGCCTTCTTGATATCTTCCAGAAATCGCGATCGAATGATGCAGCCACCACGCCACAGCAGAGCGATCGGGCCATTCTGCAGCTTCCAGCCGAATTCTTTTGCTGCCGCATCAAGCTGTACGTAACCCTGGGCATAACTGCAGAGCTTCGAGGCATACAGGGCCTGACGCACGTCATCAACAAACTGTTTACGGTCACCCGTGAACTTTGCATCCGGCCCTTTGAGCACTGCTTCAGCCCGCACTCGAGCATCTTTCTGGGCTGACAGGCAGCGAGCAAACACGGCTTCCGTAATCAAGGTGGTCGGCACGCCCAGATCAAGGGCATGCTGACTCATCCACTTGCCCGTGCCCTTCTGGCCAGCTGTATCAAGAATCAGATCAACCAGATCACTGCCCGTCTCACGATCCTGCACCGTGAAGATATCACGAGTGATTTCGATCAGGTAGCTCTCCAGTTCTCCCTCATTCCACTCGCGGAACACTTCAAACAGCTCACGATTAGACAGTCCAACGCCATACTTCAGGATGTAGTAGGCTTCGCAGATCAGCTGCATGTCGCCGTATTCGATCCCGTTGTGCACCATCTTCACATAGTGGCCGGCGCCGGCTTCACCAACCCAGTCGCAGCACGGGATGTCGCCATTCGGGCCCACTTTAGCACTGATCTTCTGGAAGACGTCCTTAACAAATGGCCAGGCTTCCGGATGTCCGCCCGGCATGATGCTGGGCCCTTTCAGTGCCCCTTCTTCACCGCCGGAAACACCCGTCCCAATGAATCGGAAACCTTCCTCGGCCAACTGCTTATGGCGACGATTGGTATCCGTGTAGTCGGCATTGCCGCCATCAATAATGATGTCGCCCTTAGCCAGCAGCGGCTTCAGCTGGTCAATCACGGCGTCGACCGGGCTACCGGCCTTGACCATGATCATGACACGACGAGGTGCAGCCAGGCTGTTAACGAAGTCTTCCAGAGAGTCATAGCCGTGAATGCGTTCAGCCGCTCCCGCTTCCACCACGCCTGCCGGCCGACTTCCCAGCCCTTTCAGGAATTCGTGAGTCGTCTCGGTGGTGCGATTGTAGACACCTACCGAGAAACCCTTGTTGGCCATATTCATGACCAGATTCTGACCCATCACGGCCAGACCAATCAGTCCAATATCATGCTTTGACATCGAGCCCTGCTGCCTCTGAAGAAAAGCTGCCACACCGCCCCACAGAAGGGAACGGTGTGCAGACAACTGAAAATCGTCCTGTGTCAGACCCTTGCGTTCATACTCATACCGATCAGCGCTGGACTCGCGCTGACCCACCGGAAGCCACGGCTTCCACTTCTTTGATGGTCGCCATTGTCGTATCGCCCGGATAGGTTGTCAGCAGTGCTCCATGAGCCCAGCCAAGGTTCAGAGCCGTCTGAGGATCCTTGCCCG